>NZ_JBFUIX010000022.1:0-77884 GCF_056401635.1 Paenibacillus sp. P4_E11
GCTTATGGATGCAATACGGGGTTAGTGGCGAGCTATTGTTTCGCGCCGACCCTTTGGTTACGTTCGAATGGTCCAAAGTGCTGCTAGTGATAAAGTGGTTTCTATCCGTTACAAGCTGTGTGTTCTTAAGTTCTACAAGTATGTTGATTGGCAAGTGCTGCGGCAGACTATCTCTTCTTGTAACCTTTCTGAGCTTTATTGCTGGCTTGTTCTTATGGATCATAGCCTTCGCGAATTTCACGTCGACGTTCACTTTGGTCATCGTAAGTCTGGTATTTTTTATGGCCAGCTATTATTTGCTGAATAAGAAAGTAGGAGTCGAATGAAAAAAATGTCGTTCTTCGGAGAGTTTCTTATGAATTCAAGTCAAGTGGGGAGCGTCATTCCAAGCTCTGGATTTCTAACCCGTACAATGCTTCCAGTTACTGTGCCGTGGCATAAAATGAACCGGATTGCTGAGCTCGGCCCGGGGACGGGCGTGTTTACGCGGCATATTCAGCAAAAAAGAAATTCAGGCAGCCGATTGTATTTGTTTGAAAAAAACGAAACGTTCCGGAAGAAATTGGCAAGGAGCTTTCCTGAACTGCCTTTATTTGATGATGCATTAAGGCTTGGAGAGATTGTTCAGGAGACGGGACGTCCGTTCGATCTGATTGTTTCGGGGCTCCCTTTCGCCAACTTTTCCTATGAATTGAAGGAACAGTTGTTCGGTACCATATGCAATGCGTTGGCAGATAACGGAACTTTCGTTGCGTTTCAATATACTAAGCTGCTTAAGTCGCATTTTCAAATGCATTTTCCGGCAATGGACACGGGATACACTTGGATGAATATTCCTCCGGCATGGGTTTTTAAATGCAAGAAACGGCTCCTTTGAAGCAAAAACTAGCCTTCTCAAGAGAAGAGAGGCTGGTTAAACTTTCTCATTCCGTTTCCCCTATTTGATTTCCCATTTATCCATTTTCTTCAGGGTTGCTCGAAATTCAATTCCTTTTTCAGTATTTGCAAAACCTCACGCGATTCCTTACTAATAATTAGTTGATCAAAATATCAAGGTAATTAAGGGGCCGCTCCTTAAGCAATTGATAGGAACCGGACACCAGTCCGCCGTACTGCGGAAATGAAGGGGTTAGCACTCTTGTCTGAATATATTGGAAAGGGGTGGGATGCTGTTCCCGGACTTAACGAATGACGAGCTGGTAGAACGGGCTGAACGTAATTTGAACCAACTCGATCCTGTTCGACTGTTTCCTTCAGCGATCTTATTGGATCACGGGGATGGTCGATTGCAGAAAGAAGTCAGAGCTTTCTGTACGGCGGTATGGCCAGCCCTCTTCCATGATCTGACCGTGCAGATTAACGATGGAATTCGAATAGCGAATCAAACCAAGAGCCAAGCCATCGAACTAGGTGTGGACTTTCAGGAAGAAGTGCACACGTGGTGGATGTTAAATAATTGTTCAAAATAGACCGGCGAGTGGCATCTAGTGATATGGGGCTGAAGAGACGCAGGAGACAGGTAGGGGATTAATATGCGGGTAGCAGCGAATCAAGCAGCAGATGAACAGGACACAACGGCACACGAACAAGTTGAGCAAGCACTTGTGGAGCGCGCTCAGCAGGGCGATACGGAAGCGTTCGGTGAGCTGATCGAACGGCATCGCCATAAGGCACGCGGCTGGGCGGAACGGATGACTGGTGATCCGCACATGGCCGATGATGTCGTGCAGGATGCGCTCATTCGCGCATTCCTTCACTTGGGTTCGCTTGCCGACACGAGTCGGTTCCTTCCGTGGCTCCACCGCATTGTGCGCAATCAAGCAAACATGCGTCTGCGCCGTGGTGGGCCGCATCATAAGGAACGACCGTTCACTTCGATGGGGAAGAAGAGTTCCAACTCATCCCAGGTCGACTGGGAGGACTTGGATAGCATTCTCTATCATCTGGCCGGTTCGGCCGCCGATGCTGCAGTTCGGGAGCAGGATCCGGCGGAAAGCCTTCTGCGCAAAGAAATGTACGAGACGATCCACGCGCTGCTCCACTGTCTCAGTGTGAAGGAGCGTGGAATCTTCAAAGCTTACTTCTTCCGCCAACTCAGCCCAGAAGAGATTGCTGCTATGTACCGGATGACTACGGGTTCGATCTACACGTACATTCACCGCTCCCGCTTGAAGCTCCGCAAGGAGCATATCCGCGTAGCTCTCGGCCTCATTCCGGAGAAGAAAGGGGGGAGCGGGATGGCGCGATCCCGCCTGTTGCCACTGCCAGCATGGCCGGCACATGCCTCTGTGAGGACAACGCTAGTCGATAGTATTGGCCGCATGCTGGCTGTGCTGGGTGATCGTCGGGAAATATCCCAGCTGATGGGGATCTCGACAATGGCTTTCCGTATGAAGATATCGAACAAGACCACTTTTGCAGATGGCATCTACATGTRCGATTGGAAGCGGACCGTAACGATGTTCATGGAAGAGCTGGGTTATGAGGTAACGATGCTCACGGGTCAACTATCAGATACGCCTGTACCGTTACTTGGAGCTGTGGAACGGTTTCCGGTCGTGCTCCGGATTGAAGAGGCCGTGCTGCCGTTCATTCGCAAATATCTCGATATGGGGAAGCCGGTTCTGTACTTCGACACGATGGTGTCGAGGCCACACATTCACGATTGGTCGATGATTTACGGGTATGATGATGCCGAGCGGCTGATCTACTTAACCGATCCTATGCGGCCGGAAGGCAAGGCGATTCGATATGAAGACGTGACGGACAACCCGGTACGATTCCTGACCGGAATCGACGGGAGCATGAAGAAGAGTACTGAAGTGCAGCCATCCAGGGAATGGGTACTGCAGCAACAAGCGGTGCGGAACATTCGCTTTGCAGTCGAATATGCAAGGAAAGGGTGCTCGTACCAGCCGATGACCTCGTACTTGACGTATACATCGGGACTCTCCGCGTATGATCGGTGGATCGGTCACCTTCGCCACGAATCAATCGCGCCGAATCGGTACGGACATGGACAACTGGCTGCGGTATATGCCGAGACTAAGCGATGTGCCGCCCTATATTTGCGAAGTGTTCCTCTCGATGGAGAGGCGATGCGATTGACGCTGCTCGCTTCGGAAGCGTTTGAACAGGCAGCGGATACCATGCAGGATCTTAGCGAGTATGTCCCGTTCATCCGGACGTCGGAGGTGCTCGCCCCAGAGATGAGAGAGAGAAGTGCTGCTTATCTCGAACAAGCGAAAGAGTTCGAAGCTGCGGCAATCGGATATTTGGAGAGAGCGATATCAACGATGGAGATGGAGAAGTGATCGATGAGAGAAATTCGTTTTTTGACCCAATTCGAACATTTAAACCACGTGATTGAAGCCAAGCAATCGTTCGAGCAGGCGAACCCGGATGTGCGGGTCATTATCGAGCAGGCAACGGATCATTTTGAAAGTTTGCAAGCTATGCAAGGCGACACGCCCCCGGACATCATCGAGACCGGCGGATTTCCGATTGGCAACCTTGATGGTATGTACATCGATCTGAATCCGTACATAGCTGAAACGGATGGGTTGGAAGAGGACTTGTATCCGGGTCTGATGAAGGTTGCCCGTCATGGAGGCCAGTTGCCTGCGCTGCCTGTAGAGGTTATGCCGCCGCTCATTTTATACAACAAAACATTGTTTGATCGTGCGGGGCTCGCATATCCGACTGACGATTGGACGTGGGATGAGATGGTTGAGCTGGCTAAGCAACTGACCCTCCGCAATGAGGAAGGACTGGCCAGTCAGTTCGGGTTTCGGAATGGTGTCGATATCGAATGGTTCGAGCCATTTGTCATGCGTAATGGCGGGAGGTACATTTCGCTAGATGGTTCGACGTCGAGAGGTTATGTGGATAGTCCTGCTACGATTGAAGCGTTTCGCAGAATAATCGATTCTTACCGTGTGCATGGAATTGTGCGGAAGCCGGGAGAGCCCATCGAGAAAGGGATCTGGTATGAGGAGTTTGCCATGACCCTCGCTTACGTATGGTTCGCAGGTAATTTGCTGGATACGCATAAGTTGGACGATCGATTCGAAGTTGTCGGCCTGCCGAAAATGCAAGGTGGGGAAGAAGTGAACATGATCTATATGGGTGGGGCCGGGATCACGACGAAGTGTTCGAATCCGCGGCTTGCCTGGGAGTTCCTACGTCACTATATCGTGGACTGTCATTCTTGGCAGTTGCCTATATCGAAGTCTCAAGCAGAGCGCCGGGGCATGACCCAGCATCATGTCTGGTCGCGATATTTGAAGGAGTTGGATCATGTGCAGCTTAGTGGATTTTTCCTCAATCGGAAGTGGAACTCTGCCCGCCAATTGATCAACGAAGATATCAACCGCATGATTCTGGAGGGCGCCGACGTAGCTCAGACGATGCGCTCGTGGACGAGGTATACGTGATATGACAAAGTTGGGAAACATAGCTGAGGAGATTGAAGCGATTGTCGAGCAATACAGGCAAGAACATGGCTTGAGCGGGACAATGTTAATCAGCAAGGGTGATGAGATTGTGTTCGAGAAGGCGTTCGGCCAAGCGAATATGCAGCTGGCTGTTCCGAATACGCTGGATACCAAGTTCCATATCGCGTCTGTGACCAAGATGTTCATCGCCACCGCCGCTTTGCGCCTGCAAGAACAGGGTTTACTCAATTTCAGTCAGCAACCGGGTCACTACGTGCCAGCGATGCACCGCCTCCACCCGGCGATTACGCTGCATCACTTGATTAGCCACACTTCAGGTCTACATGATATATATGCTGTGCCGAATCTGCGCCTGGAAATGAGCAGGCTGAAGGTCGAGGGTGGCGACTTTCTCACTTATCTGGTCAACCAGGAGCAGCTCTTCGAACCGGGTGACAAGTGGAAGTATAACAGCACAGGGTTTATTCTGATGGGTTACATAATGGAAGCCGTGACGGGCTTAACGTTTGGTGAGTTGATGGCGAATCTGTTCTTCACACCTCTCGATATGCGGCAAACGGGTCTGGATCAGCCCCGTACGATCAATTCTGGCCGCGCCTACGGTCACACGATCGAGAAGGGGATTTATGTGAATGCTGACAATGACAAGCTGTGCGAAGTGGACGCCCCGGGTGAATTATATAGTAGCGCACGGGACTTGAATACTTGGTGTAGGGCATTGATGGACGGTCGTCTTCTAGCTCAGTCGTCTATGAAGGCAATGTTCAAAGGTTATGTCGCAGTGGATTTCGATCCTTCGATGATGTATGGGTATGGTTGGTTTCTGGGCGACCGCTTTCGACTCATTGGCGGGGGAACCCCGGGATTCCGGTCGGAGGTATGGCATTATCCGGAGAACAAGGTGAATGTGATTATGCTGTGGAATGATGAGAAGGTGGATTCTCATAAGCTGTTCCGTCGTATTCGACCTTTGATCGTGTGAAGAGCTTCATAGCTGTGGCGATAGGTTGCTGGATGATCAGCAGCCTATTCTGCTTTTTAATGATTGGGGTGGTAGACCTTGGGAATGCTGAGTATAATTGAGATACTTAATATTCCCAAGAAGGTGATGAACGATGATACCTATGATAGAGAGAAAGATTCGTTATGACGGTTCGGTGGTAGAGTACGGTTGTAACCTATTGGAGTGCGGTGAGGATCACGCTGTTCTGTTATACAATATTACGAATGCTTTTACTATTTCAGAGGGTCAGGCATCATTGACAGTACCGAGCGGCAGCTATACGGTAGCTTTCTACTGGGTGGATAGGCCGTATAACGTGTATATGATGAGCAATGAGAACGGTGAATTCTTGGGTGCCTATGTGAATATCGTAAGAAACACTGTTATTTCTGACGGCCTCGTATCCTTCGAGGATATGATTATAGACTTATTGGTGCTGCCGAGTGGCGATGCTATTGTTCTCGATGAAGATGAGTTGCCGCAGCCGTTAGATCAGTTTGAGAACGGAACGGTTCGCCAAGCTCTGTCTATCGTGTTGGATGCCAAGGACAGCTTGGTTCCCCAATTGCTGCAGGATGCCAAACGATTCGTGCAACTTGTGGACTAGTCGATTATAGGACTTTTAATGAAGCAAAGCTACGGGTATAAAAAGCGGAGGGTTCTATGCCGATTCATTGGCTCATTCTAATATCGGTGGTGTTGGCCTCTCTCCAGGGTGCCATTTATCGGAGATTCGCATTACGAAATCTTCATTATTCTCGATCTTTCGACACTCAAGCGTGCTTCGAAGGTGAAGAAATTCAGATGATCGAGGAAATTGCCAACGATAAGCTGTTACCTTTGCCATGGCTTCGATTGGAAGCTCTCATGCATGCCGGACTGCAATTCCGGCAGCAGAGCAACTTCTCCATCAATGGCGGCATACAGGTTCAGAATCACAAAAGCTTTTTCAGCCTGATGTCCTACACGAAAGTCATACGACGGCATCAAGTTCGCTGTCTTCAACGGGGGTGCTACACGCTCCAGACCGCGACTTTGACGTGTGGCGATCTGTTCGGTCTAAGATCGGTGCATACTACACACCGATTCGGCGAAGAATCGCGCCTGCTCGTCTACCCCGGACGCGTCCCGATTGCTGACATTCCTATCCCATTCCATAATCTGCAAGGAGATATGGAGGTTCGCCGATGGATTGTACAAGATCCGTTCAACATTGTCGGGGTGCGTGAATACAGTAACGGCGATCCGTTGAATACGCTTAATTGGAAGGCCACCGCTCGGAGCGGGCGGTTACAGGTCCACAATCGCGGGTTTACTTCCGATCAGCGGCTCCTGATCTGGCTCAATTTCGACATCAGCGAAAACATGTGGGACACGGTGGCGCATCCGGAACGGATTGAGCAAGGTATTCGCTACGCGGCATCATTATCAGAATTTGCGATCTCCCGCGGAATACCCACCGGATTCAGCTGCAATGGCCAGCTTGTCGGAAGACCAGCAGAGGCTGTTAGGCTCGCTCCGGCAGGGGGAAGATCGCATATGAACGACATTGACGAGACGATGGCGATGTTAGTTATCGCTCGCAGTATCACTTTCGATGTGTTCTTGGAACAAGAGGTCGAGCGGGTCACAGCCGACAGTGACATTGTTCTGTTTACTTCTTACGTTAGTTCCCGGATGGAACAGTTGTTAAATCGATTGCGGCATAACGGAAATGCTGTGCAGATGATCATTCTTCAAGATATGGACAAGGGAAATGCGGAGAGATGGGGAGATGACGCTCTGGGATGGGGGAGAATTGCTGATGAAGCATGAACGCATCTAGCATTTCTGGCTTGTGGCCTTGTTCGAGCTGCTGTTGCTCATGCCAGTATGGTTTGTTGTTCAGACGTATTTCCCTGTTGACTTGCCTTTCCTGCTATGGCTGTTCATGTTGAGCGCCGTTTATACGGTCTGTGCGGTCGGGCGTAGTGCTTGGCGCAGTGCCAGCAAGTGGCAGCTGTATAGTGCCGCATCGGTGTTCGCTTGTCTGCTGGCCGGAATAGAGGCGGGGGTCGGCTTAACTGGATTTGTTCAAGCCGGTGTCGTACTGGCGGTTGTGCTGCGGGCGATGTTTATCGCCAAACAGGAATTGGCGGCTGCGTTCTATATGAATAAGTACTTATCTTCTGCTGTAGTGTACTTCGTTTCTTCGCTTCTGTTTCCTGTGTTCGGTGTACTTGCACCGTATGTACCATGGGTTTATGCCCTGGGAATCGTTAGTTTGGTTCTTGTTGTATTCAAGACGAATCAGGATACACTCTTGAAGGAAACGCAAGGCGCCTCACGGATGGCCTTCTCTCTGCGTACGTTAGGGAACAATCGGCTGCTTACATTATTATTTCTTGCCGCCGTTATTGTTCTTGGGCTGCTGCCTGTTCCTTATCATCCTTCGGCCGTTGCGCTCGGGGTAATGCGGTTCATTTGGTGGGGGCTGTACTGGCTGAATCCGGCACCGTCTTCACCCGGTCAACAACAACAACTCAACCCGTACAATTGGAAAGATGACCTGCCGCCGAACGACCCTGCCGCTTGGGCATTGATGTCGCAGGAATGGCTGCCCTATATCTTGATAAGCGTAGCGGGACTGGCGTCCATTGTATTAGTGATCTGGCTATTCCGGTATCGTTTGCGAATGTGGACTCGATTGAAAGAGTGGTTGGCAGCTCGGTTCGGTCGGGACGATCTGGTGAGATCAGGGTATGTGGACGAGCAGAAGCGTCTCATCAACTGGGGAGATTGGACACGTGAACGGAAGAAACAGTTGCGTGAATGGGCCACGCGGCGAAAGTCTTCGGAGTCAGAACCTCACTGGGGAGAAATTGGGATAACGGCCAACGAATTCGACGCGCTTATTACCGTTGGATTGGACGCCTGCGTACCGCACCCCCGCCCCACGCAACACCTCGTGAGATCGTGACAGGAGAATCACAGACAAGGGCTGTTCTGGCGGATGAGAAGCTGATGTTAAGGCTATACGAGGAGACGAGGTACGGAAACCGAGAGCCCGACGATGAGGAGACGAATACGCTTCGCGGCCTATACGAGCGGAAGTGAACAACAAGAGAGTTATGGGGGAGACGATAGTGAAGGTTAAGATCGCAGCACCGAGAGTGGCGTTAATTGCAGCCCTGTTCTTGTCCATCCTCCTGCCTGCGCCGGTAAGCGCCAATGGTGGACCGTTATCATACCCAGCCGATGCTTACGGTCTTCTTCAACTGGACGACCAATCCAACATCAGCCTTGTACAAGAGAAAGTGCGGTTCAAGATTCATAAGGATGCTTACGAGAATGAGCAAGCCGAGGTTACTGTGGAGTATGAGCTTAGGAACAAGAACGATTTTAATAAACAAGTGGAGGTCATATTCCTGACTCCCTCCAAGGACAGAATCACAGTTAGCGAGGGAGTGGTCAAGCTTGAGACAGTTGCAGTCACCAACGTGATGGCAATCAATTGGCAGGCGCCCGTAATGGAAACGGTAATCGAACCGATCAGCGGGAAAGAGCTGCGAGTATCGAGCGGCCGAACGGAACAGGAGGCGGCGGGTACCCGGTTTTCATTAATATTCAAGCCAGGCGAGAAGAAATCGATTCGAATTCAGTATGAGGACAGAGGCGGGATGTATAAGAAGGGAGTCATTCGAACGATATACTCCCAGCTGTATTACTTGACACCAGCCAAGTATTGGGAAGGGGAGCCTCGTGTGGAGTTGGAAGTGGTTTTCGCGGATGCGGGGAGCCGGATTCACTCCAATCTGCCGATGAAGCGAATCGACTCTCACACCTATAAGGCTAGCCTGAATGAATTGCCTGAGAAAGAGTGGTATTTCTCCTATCTGTATCCGAAACGGCTACTATTCCCGACGAACGTGGAGCGAGATCATAATTTACTCGTGTTGGGAACTACGGTTGTATTGATCGCGATAGCCGCCGGGGTTGCCTTGTGGGTAAGGAGAAGCAGCATCTTCCTGTTCAGTGCTGTTGGGATTATAGGATTCACGGTATATTACATTAGCAAAATGGGGGGCTATCCGTTCAACCCGATTTTCGTAGGATTCACCGATGTCACCGTTGGTGTGTGTTTGATTGCATGCTACTTTGCGATTCGCAGGAAATTGAAACGGACATAGTAGTGCCGAGTTCTGCTCTTTCTATGAACTCCGGCACTACAGAGTATTCTGCGCAAAACCTATCTATATCGCAGCTGCTTTAGTCTGTTCCTCATTCATCGGTTGATCTTCCAATTCAGCTGTCGGATCGAATCGGGTACGCCCCATGAACATCGCAGCCGCCAATGCAAGCGCAGCTGGGATAATAGCCCAGGCGAACGTGCTTGTGATGGAGGAAGAGAGCGTGTACGTAATCGTGTCCAGCACATGAGTAGGAATTTCGGCACGCATGGCCGGATTCAGCAGCGAGTGTGCATCTTGCTTCAGATCAAGCCCCGCCGACATTGCTCCATCGGCACCTTCCCTCTTGAAGGCATCCGTCAGTTGGTTCGAGAAGATGTGGCTCTGCACGATACCGAACACGGTAATGCCGATCGTCATCCCGAGTGAACGAATGAAGTTCAGTGTAGCGCTTGCTGTTCCGCGTTGACGAGAACCTAACCCGTGAATGGCGGCATTGCCCAATACAGAGAACGATGCTCCAATTCCAAGTCCGATGAGAACCATGTACAGCGTTACAATAAGCCGAGTAGAGTCCGGCGTCAATGTTGTAACAAGTACGGTTCCGATAACGAGGATGATGAAGGTGGGGATGACGATGTTGCGGTAAGGCATCTTCGTCATCAGGAATCCGCCAGTCGTTGCTGTTACGACCGTACCTAGCATCATCGGCAGCAGCACGAGGCCGGAGTTGGTRGCGGAGCCCCCAAGTACCCCTTGGATGAAGATTGGAATGTACACCGAAGCTACAATGAACGCGGCGCCACTGAATAGCGCACTTAGAATGCTTGCAGTATATAGTCGCTGTCTGAACATCCCGAAGGAGATGATCGGCTCCTCTACCTTTGTCTCGACGATCAAGAACAGTGCCGTTAATGCAACGAATCCGGCGAACAGACCCAAGATAGCGAAGGAATCCCAAGCATAAGTTTTACCGCCCAGCTCTAGCGCGAACATCAGACATACGACGGCACAGACGAGAGACACGGCCCCCATCCAGTCGATCGGCTGCTTGGAATGCTCCATCGATTCCTTGTAGAATAGGACGATCAAGCCAAGTGCGACAAGTCCGATCGGCAAGTTAATATAGAACACCCAATTCCAAGCCAGGTGATCCGTGATGTAGGCCCCTAGCAGCGGACCGAAGATGCTCGACATACCGAATACGGCTCCGAATAAGCCGCCGAGCTTGCCGCGAGATTGAACGGGGACTGTATCGAACATAATCGTGAATGCTACGGGAAAGAGTGCGCCTCCACCTATTCCTTGAATAGCTCGGAATATGGCCAGTTGAGTGATGGACGTAGCCGCCCCGCACAGGATCGAACCCGCCATGAACATAATAAGGCCGAATACGAAAAATTTCTTGCGCCCGTACATATCGGACAGTTTGCCGAAGATCGGCATACCGGCCATCTCTGCTACCATATACGCGGACGTAACCCAGACGAACTTTTCCAAGCCGCCCAATTCGCCGACAATATTGCCCATGGCAGTCGCCACAATCGTGTTATCCATAGCAGCCATCAGAATACCAAGCAGCAGTCCGGCTAAGATGAAGCCGACCCGATTTGATCCTGTACGCATAATCATTGCTCCTTTCTCGCTATTAGATTCGAATTTCACTCGCTATGTCAGCTTTCGGATGTTTGATAAGGGATTCGCGGTATTCCACCCGTCCGATGGTGCAGCCTGTGCCAATCGTGATACGAGTTCCGCGGACAACATCTGCCCTTACATGCTCCAGGTTCAGAACATCGCCTTCGATCACATTGGCTTGCAGCGTTCCAGCTTCTTTAATCGTGAGCAAGCTTTTCAATATGGAGAACTGGCTACGCTTCACGGTAATGGTACCACCGCCGATTTCTAGGGCACGGCAAGGACCATGCAAGATCATATCAAGCTTCTCGGCGCTGATCAGTTCTCCTGCTTCTAGCCAGCCATGCAGCTTCAACGTCTCCGCCTCACAGTTGGTCTCCACTTTAAGATGACCGGATATGTTCACCTGACTTCCTCGAATGGAATAGGCTTTAATAGCACCGATCGCTTTCAGGCTGTCGCAATGGATTCGCCCGTGCACGTGACTTTCTCCGGTTAGCTTCATCTGTTTGACTTGGAGATCGCCTTCAATCTCGAACTCGCCGGTGCATTTCAATGAATCGCAGATGACGTCATCCGACATCACACATTCCCCTGTTATCTTGATATGGCGGAATTGCCCGCCTACCGAGGAAGTCGTTCCGACCAGCTTCAAATCATGATAAGTTGCGGTTTCCATTGATTCTAATCTCCTCTCCGACTTTTCCTCCAGGAAGTACTTTCAATTCCCCGCTGTACTCCACACGACCAATCGAGCAGCCTTTGCCAATTACTACGCGGTTGCCCCGAACGATAGAAGCTGTCGTAACTTCCAATTCAATATTGTCTCCTTCTATGACGTTAACGCGAAGCTCAGGTGCAAATGAGGGGATGGCCCACTTCCATAACCGATCCCACTTGTCACTAGTCTTACGAACTCGAATCGTCTCGCCGCCGATTTCCTTCGCTTGACATTTGGCATATACCTCCAAATGAAGCATACCTGCGTTCAACAGCCCGCCGACTGTGAAGCCGCCGTGTACATAGCATTGCTCCCATTCACAGTCACCGGCGATGTTCAGCAGGCCGTGTGCTTCAAGCTTCTCCCCGCTGATGGTACCGCCTACCTTAACCGTCCCGTTAATTCGCGTTTCCTCGGCCTGTAGATTACCGGCTACCTTCAAAGTGCCATCGCAATCGAGCCTGTTCGTGCGAATCGCTCCGAGCGCTTTGATATGTCCGTTCGCTTTCATCTGTTGACAAACAATATCTCCATTCAATGTACAGACGCCGTTAATATCCACCAGGTCATATTGCCCGGCAGCGGCATTACCGATCCCATTCATAACCAAATCCCGGGCACCCGGCTGCTTCTTGATCATCAGATTGGCTCCTTTCATAGTCCGGCGGCTAAGCCAGCTTTTCCTTTAATTGTTCCATGCAATCGGTGAGTGAGCACCTTACGACCAGCTTCGCACCGCTTTCTAGGAAGAGCTCGCTGGGAACGGAGACTAGGGCGAACCAAGACATGCCCATCTTGCGAACGAACAACACGTCACAAGGTTTCCCTTCGAACTTGCCGAGATGCTCCACCATCGTCTGGTACAGGTTGGCGCCTTCATCGAGACTCATCTCTCCTGTATGAAGCAACTTATCGACTACGAATAAGGTGAGAATCACTTCGAAGGCGTACACTGTTTCGTTAGAATCAGTACCCGCGTAACGATCCATCACAATGTTGGTAACAATGTTACGTTCGATAAGCTCGCTCTTACGCATCTCGAGCCCCATGAGAGCGGGGGATAATTTATCGGCCAATTGATCGAGGGAAAGATCCTCTTTGAGGTTAATAATCTTATCAATCCGCTCTAGAATAAGGGTTTTCGGGAAAAAGGTTTCTTGACCCGTGAACGTCGACTTACGAATAAACCATTCTTCCGGGATGAGCTGCTTTCGTTTCCAACGGTACAATTGTCCATAAGAGATCCCGCAAACTTCGAGCAAATCTTTTTTAGAAATCAAATTTTGATCCAATACGGTCACCTCCACAACATGCAGTATAACATAACACTGTTACGCTATAAAACCTAATTCGCAGCAATTTTGATTTTTTATTTACAGTCAGGTCCGGTATAATAGGTAAAAAAAGCAATAGATAAGGATGATTGGATGTTCAGCATTACTACGTACACGGTCGAGCAGATTAAAGATCCCTTCGGTATTTTGTCCGGGAAGCGATATGAATGGATGCTTGAAATCGAGGTAGAAGAAGAGGATGAGCTTTATTCGGAGAATGGGCTTCAGCTACGTGTCATTTACCAAGTGGAAGACGAGCAATCAAAGATCGTGAATTATGAATTTCTTGAGAGTGGGACGAACCGTTATTTGGACTTTGAGTTGGAAGACGAGGAAAAGGCGTTTGTAGAGGCGTTCTGCAAGGAGCATGATACGGAGGAACAAGCGTAAAGGATTGAGACCGTAATTGTTACGACAATCTATGGCGAGGTGATCGGTATGGGGAAACTATTCACATCCATTCTTCCAGAGCATGAGGCTTTCATGAAGAAACAGCATTTATTTTTTGTTGGATCGGCAGCGGCTGATGGCCATATTAACCTTTCTCCGAAAGGCCATGACGTGTTCAGAATATTGTCGGACTCGGAAGTTGCTTACTTGGATTTGACCGGAAGCGGGAATGAAACGAGTGCACATCTGCAAGTGGATGGCAGAATTACGTTCATGTTCGTCGCCTTCGAGGGTGCGCCTATGATTATGCGCTTGTATGGACGAGGCCGCGTTATTGTGCCGAATACGCCCGAGTGGGAGGACTACGTGAAGCACTTTGAGCTTCTTCCAGGTGCACGTCAGATCATTGTCGCCGATATTAGCGAAGTGAAGACGTCATGTGGCCACAGCGTCCCGTTCCTTTCTTACACCGGAGAGCGTGATACGCTTCAGAGGTGGGCCGCCCAGAAGGGCGAGCAGGGCTTGATCGACTACCGTAAGGAGAAGAATGCCGTTAGTATGGATGGTATCGTAACTCCGCTCAGCAGTTAAAAGGGTTATGGCCGTGAATGAACATGGTTCGTTCACGGCTTTTTGCTGTTCTCATGATGTTCCCATGTCAAGAACAGAGGTAGACGATCGGTAGGTTGATGGGATTTGCGAGGTATGGATACCAATCAAAAGAAGAGGCTAAGGAATTAATTGTCACAATACTCCCACAATTATGACGTCCGCAAGGAGGGTTTCGATCCTATACTAAATGTGAAAAGGGCTGACAGCATAAGAACATGTTGGTTATCATTCCTAGGAGGACGTGGGCCTATGTTCATTTTTAAATATGGGTTGCTCTCTATCGCAATTCTCTTGTTGCTGAGTGGGTGCAAAGATTCGGTCCTGTTGGATGCCGAGACGAAGACTACATTGCCGACGGTCAAAGCTGAGTCAGGAGATTTCATCATCCGTATCCGGAACGATGGCATGCTTGGGCATACAGACTATTTCAACAAGGAGCTTGTTGTCGATCCGGATTACTATAGCCATCATAGTGTAGGGCGTGGAGATATCGTTTCATTACGTGGCGCTGACTATCGATCTGATTTGGACCCTCACACTAAGCTTGAACAATCCGGTATTGTTCGTGTTATTGCACGGGAGGGAGAAACCGTACAGATTCGCAAAGGGCAAATATACATCAACAAGCAACGTTTGGATACATTTTATGGAAATCCTTCTGGGCCCGGTCTGGAGGAACTGAAGCTTCAGATGAAGAAAGCGGATCAACTCAGCGACAACGAGAAGGAGAACCTGCGATTGCGCATATCCAACTACGAGCAAGATGACATGAAGGCCGTTGAGGTTCCGAAAGGTAGTGTATTTGTATTGGGCGATAACCGCGGACGGGCGGTGGACAGTCAGTCACTTGGGCCTGTGCCGCTTGAGCAGGTTCGAGGGAAAGTAGTTGGATTTTTCGAGAAACATGTTTGGGAAGTCAGTCCGACTTTTGTTGTTCCGTTCCCTGGAACTGCCAATGGACAAGAGGAGCTGAGGCTGCGGGGAGAACCAGGCAAGCTCGCGATTGTAGATCAACTGATTGTTGCTGGGAAGCCATACCAGAACTACTGGTTTTTCTGGGGGAAAGCGGAGGAGCTTGAGGGGAAACCAGAGATCATCGGAGTACGTCAGGACAATGAGAATGACAGGCGCATCGTATTTACGGCAGGGGGTGTGAGTGGACCTCTCGCTAGTGCGGCTGGACACATTCCTCCATCGAACATGACCATTCCCGAACCCGGTCTATGGCGACTTGAGGCTTATATCGGTGACAAGTATTTCGGATCGCTGGTTGTGGATGTACAGGTGAATCAATAATCGGTTCCAATGCTAGTAGCGGTGAAACGTTATCGGATGAAGGTTAATAAGACGATAGAGAGGAGTATCCTATTGTGTCGTTACTAAGTGAGATCACATGGGTAGAGAAAACGGAACTCATGGATGAACTAGCCGAACAAGAACTAGTTACAAGCCCTATACCTGCTGGGCTGGAAGCAGAAGTCTTGAAGCTTAACTCAAGTACGAATTGTGCTGTTCTTAAAATTTGGAATAAAGAATCGAATCCGGATGTTGGCTTTCAATATCATCTACTTCAGGCACTTCGGAGCAGGGGGGTGTCCGTTTCGGATGCTTATGGCTGGGGTTACACCGCTTCCAAGCATAAAGTATTAGTAACCAGTTATGATGGCAGCCCAATGACAACTATTTCGGAACGAAATGCAGTAGATTTCGCGCTATTGTTATTTCAATTACATGAAACTCCAATTATTCAACTTGACCCGGGATTACAAAAGAAATACGACTTTGTGAGCTATTTCTTTCCAAGACTGAATGAGCATAAGGATATTCAATCTGAGTTATTACGGTTGGTTGAACAATCTAATCTTGCCCAAAGTAAGTTCATTCATGGTGATTTTCACTTGGGAAATATACTATTGGATCATGAAACGTACACAATCATTGATTGGACCAATGCGCAATTAGGTGACGCTAGATACGATTTAGCATGGTCAAGCTTTTTAATCAGGATATATAACGGAGAAGAACTGGCCTCTATTTTTCTAGATTCTTATTTATCAAAAAGCTCATTTCATATTGCAGAGATTCAACGGTTTGAAGCGATTGCTTGCCTAAGGGGGTTGTTACTGAATAGAGTAGTTAATTTACCAAAAAATGAGAAAACAATCGAGCGTGTGAATGACTACATCATGAGCAATATATATCTGAGTAATGAGCTTATGATCGAATAGAAGGTAGAACGTAGGTAAACTATCTTTTTATTGGTTTTTTACCTAAATTACATATTCCTGATATTCCCATTCTGATGTACAATAGAACAGCGAACGATTGTTCTGTTGTTACTCGTTTGGGAGGGAAACTATGAGTATTTTGGAAAAAGATTTGACCAGTCCGGCCTTGAAGTCCGATGGAGATGATGGTGGATCGTTGTTGTCGGTCCGCTATGATATCAGCCAGGACGGGAAACCCGTAGATGGACAGCTAGTCGTGTACCGGAATCGGATCGAGGTTGGATTGGCAGACGGTGTCATCCTCAAGCGGATTGAGATGGGCGCCTTGAAAGAAGCCCGAATCGTTTCCTCGGTTGGTGGCGGGGTATTAATTGCTGACTCGGAAGAGGGGCCTGTCGCTATTGCGAGGTACACGTCTTCGCTGAATGGCAGGATGGGGTTTGCGGCCAAATTGATTCAGGCTGTCTTGAAAGATGAAGAGTTGCCAATGCCGTCAGCCAAAGACTCGCCGAAGATGTGTCCGACATGTCAGAGCCGGCTGCCGGACGGGACGAATGTGTGCCCGACATGCACAGATAAGGGAAAGGTCGTATCACGGCTACTTTCTTATGCCAAGCCATATAAGATGCATATGATTGTAGCGGCTGTTATGCTAATGGTCGCAACCATTATGGAACTCATTCCTCCCTATTTGACCAAGGTCATTGTAGATGACGTGTTGCAGCCCAAGTCCATAGGGGAAACGTTGTTTTGGCTCGTCATCGCATTGGCGGCTACACGGGTTATGTTGTCTGTCATGCAGACGTTACGGGGATATATAGGTGTCTGGGTTGGCAGCAAGATCATGGGAGACATTCGGAAGGATACGTATCAGTCGTTGATGAACTTGTCGCTTAGTTTCTTCGATCGGCGACAGACCTCGCAATTTATTGGCAGGGTGAACAGCGACTCGGAAGCGATGCGGCAGTTTCTGACCGATGGCGTGATCTGGATATCCGGACAAGTGCTCATGCTGGTATCGATTATTACGATGATGGCCAGCTTGAGTTGGAAGCTGACGCTGCTAGCACTACTGCCGACTCCGCTCATTCTGCTGGCCTCTGTGACGATATGGCCTACCATTCGGAATCTGTGGTATCGGCAATGGCGTGCGGTGAACCGGATCAACATGCTGGTTGGTGACGCGCTGCAAGGTATTCGGGTTGTGAAGGCGTTCGGACAAGAATATGCGGAGAAAGACCGATACGGCACTGCCAACCAAACACTTGTGCATCAAACGATCAAGATGGAAGGCATATGGCAGGGCGTATTTCCGGTATTCTCCCTTATTACTACGTCAGGCGCGCTGCTTGTATGGTATTTCGGAGGATGGAACGTCGTTCGGGATGAGGTGTCGCTGGGAACACTGATGGCATTCATCGCTTACTTGGGCATGTTCTTCGGCCCGCTGCAATGGTTCAGTCAGGCGATGAACTGGACCAGCCGGGCGCTCTCTGCCGCGGACCGTGTATTCGAGATCATGGATACACAGTCTGAAGTGCCTACTGCCCAAGACGCTGTCTCGATTCCCCGGGTGGAAGGAAGAGTAGAGTTGTCTCAGGTGACGTATGGTTACGAGAAGCATCACCCGGTTCTCAAGAACGTCAGCCTGCAAGTGGAGCCAGGAGAGATGATAGGTTTGGTCGGCCACTCGGGGGCAGGCAAATCTACGCTGATTAATATGATTTGCCGGTTCTATGATCCGGACCAGGGCTCGATCACGGTTGATGGCATCGATCTTCGGCGTATCGATCAGGAAGATTTGCGTAAGCAGATCGGCGTCGTGCTGCAGGAGACATTCCTGTTCGACGGCACGGTGGCCGAGAACATCGCCTACTCAAAGCCGGATGCGACGCCGCTCGAGATTATGCAGGCGGCTAAGATCGCCAACGCCCATGACTTCATCGTGCGGATGCCGGACGGCTACGACACGCGGGTGGGGGAGCGCGGCCACCGACTTTCCGGCGGGGAGAAGCAGCGCATTGCGATCGCTCGCGCGATCGTACACGATCCGCGCATCTTGATTCTCGACGAAGCGACGGCATCGGTCGATACCGAGACGGAGCGGCAAATCCAGGAGGCGATTGCCCGGCTAGTCAAAGGGCGGACGACATTCGCTATCGCGCATCGTCTCTCGACACTACGGGAAGCGAATCGTCTCGTTGTCCTTGACAAGGGCGGTATCGCGGAGACCGGGACACACGAGGAGCTTCTGGAACTGAAGGGTGTGTACTTCAAGCTGGTCGAGGCGCAGAAGGAAATTTCCAAGATCAAGGGGGTGCAGAGCTAGGATGGAAACCGAACAAATGGCCAGTAACCCTTACGAGATCCGCTTGCTAAGCCCTGAACATATCCGCTTCATGCGAAGTGATGGCGGTGTGCTGGAGATGGAATATGAGGGAGAACGGCATCCCGAAGTGCTGCTGTTCCGCACATTCCCACTCTCCAAGCACGAACAATTCCTCTCCGTCCGCAATGGCAAGGGAGAAGAGATCGGGCTGCTCGAGCAATTGTCCGACTTGGAGCAGTCGAGCCAGGATGAAGTGAGACAAGAATTGAGGCTTCGTTATCTCGTCCCTTCGGTCACTAGTATTGATCGAATCAAGCAATTCCCTGGCATGTGGGTGTGGGAGCTGCAAACGACACTTGGGCCGGTAAAGATGTCGATGCGCAACCTGCATGAGCATATCCAGAATGTAGGCCCGGATCGGCTACTGCTGTCGGATATTGATGGGAACCGATGTGAGATCTTCGACATCCAAGCGTTGGACGCGAGCAGTCGCAAGCAATTGTTGCGGGTGCTATAAGTGAAGAGCCCGGTTGCGCCGGGCTCTTCTTGTGTGCATTGGGTGATCAGGTAACGTGAGCGTAAGGGGCTTTATCCGATACAAGATTCAAGACAATGTCATGCTCAAGAAGTGCCTTTAACCCGCAGAGAACAATCGTAAAACCTTCCGTTGAATCTGCGACTTGCTTGATGATCTCATCCACGTCGCCCATAAAACCTGTGTTTGTAATCGTGACGAAAGTTTCACTCTCTGCCCGAGAATTAAAGATCCACTCGACCATGGTGTTGTCACCAAATTCGAGGAGAATTCGTTTGTTTTCCTCGATTTCTTTTACATCAACGTTCGTGGAGGCGCCGTACATCTCCCAGTCCCATTGAACACGCCTTCCCGTTTCTAATCTTCCGCTACTCTTGGTAAACCAGAATTTTGAAGTAATCGTAGGGTCGATAAAAGCCTCAAACACTTCTTCAATCGGTTTTCTGATAAGCATTTCTGCCTTTGCACTCGGTGCATGTTTCAGGGTTGTCATCCTAATATCTCCTCATTGTGCAAGTTTCTACTATCATAGCATATTGCCCGTTTAGCTTAATACTTGCCATAACCAGTCTGTTGGTTGTACTATTCTGTGAAAATAAAGTACTAGACGGAAGGTAAGTTATTCAACGGGTGGCTGAAGCTCAATGGCGCATAGATCTATTCTTGCAATCTATAAATGGGATTGACATACAAACGGCGAATGGTTACTTTAATAGCAGAAAACCTTAGATCGACAAAGGAGTCTCTCCCGATGAATAAAGAAACATTAGACTTGGTTCATACGATAACCGAACTGCCAGGTGCATCGGATGCAGGTCGGTTACAGTTGCAAGGCAGAGGCGTCCACGACCTGAAGGCGAATCTTGACTTTGCTTGAGGGATGCCATGACCAGACGCCCGCATGAAGAACCGTCAAGCCTGCCGACCGCATCGGACAACCGCAGTATGCCGCTTACCGATGCGATTTCCCGAATCATTGGCAACCTCACGAAAAACTTTGATGCACCTTGGCTTATTCCTGATATCACGAACGACAAGCAGCCGCAGTCAGAATGGAACTGCGACAGGGATCCTTTATACGAGGCTACTCACGAACCGCATTCGCATCAGTTTCTGGAAATTTGCTTCTGCTTAGAGGGACAATCGGTAATCCGGTATAACAATGACATTCTGCAGCTTCGGGCAGGTGACGTATGTGTGATTATGCCGGATGTCATCCATGTCGAGCTGCCGGAGAAACACGGTCAATATAAAGCGCTCTGGCTGGCTACCGACTTCCACCGCGTTGTCGCACATACCGTTTTCCGCGATTACAGCCGCAATGTCATGTTGTTGGAAGGAGATCAATGCTCGATGACGTCCGATTTCCATTATATTGTGCAGAATCTGCTCAAGGAACGGACGAACGAAGGTAAATACGCCGCGGAATTGGTCAAGTCTTACATCCTGCAGGTGCTTTATTATACGTTAAGGAATCTGGAACGACCGGCCGAACAACCTGGCAGCGGCAATTGGCGAGATTCGGTCGTGGATAAGGTGCGGCAATATGTCGAGCTGCATTATACTCGCCTTATTCGGCTATCGGAAATCTCCCAGGAACTTTGTGTAAGCATCAACCATCTGAACCATATTTTCAAAACTGAGACCGGCCGGACGATCATTCAGTACATTGAGGATTTCAAAATGGCCAAAGCCAAGCAAATGCTCAGCGAAACCGACGAAAGCATTGGCTCGATCGCCTCGCGCCTCGGTTATTACGATCAATACCATTTCAGCAAAATATTCAAAAAAGAAACAAGTAGTACCCCGACGCAGCATCGGAACAGGAAGAGCGAGTGATCTGCTATGCATTTTGGTCCCAAAAAAAGAAGCAACGTGGAACTTGAGTAGAAGTTCACACGGCTTCTTTTTTTCCAAAGGCGTCCGCAGCATGTCGGTTCCGGTCTATACGAAAACAACGCGCTCACTGGCTGTCCCCGATAGCCTCCAGCGGAGCAGCGTTGCCATACTTCGGCTGTGCGCCCCGACCGGAAGCGCACCACTTGACCGCATTTACTATGACCTGTAGCACATCTTGGTTGTAATAGGTTGGAAACGTCTCATGACCGGGGCGGAAGTAAAAGATTTTTCCTTGCCCCCTATGATAAGTCACACCGCTGCGGAACACTTCGCCCCCCTCGAACCAGCTGATGAACACCAATTCGTCCGGAGCCGGGATGTCAAAATGTTCGCCGTACATTTCTTCTTGGTCCAGCACTATGCACTCACCGAGTCCCATCGAGATCGGATGCGCTGGATCGACGATCCAGATGCGTTCCTTCTCACCTGTATCGCGCCATTTCAATTCGCATGTCGTGCCCATGAGCTTCGTAAATATTTTGGCGACATGCGCTGAGTGCAGCACGATTAATCCCATACCTTGGAGCACACGTCTGTGCACGGCTTCGACAACGACGTCCTCGACTTCATGATGTGCTCTGTGGCCCCACCATATCAATACGTCGGTATTATGCAGTGTTTGTTCGTCTAGTCCGTGTTCAGGCTGTTCCAATGTGGCTGTCATGATAGCGAAACTCCCACCCTGAATGCCGTCTTTGATCGCCTCGTGAATACCGCGTGGATAAATCGCGGCAACTGCAGGGTTGATTTTCTCATGTACATATTCGTTCCAGATCGTGACGTTGATCATGACTCGAGCCCCTCTTTCCCCGTCTGTTCCACGCCGGTTTATGAGAATGTCAATCCTGTCCAGGCCGTGCCAACGTCCTCCCCAGCTCGATAATTTCTCCACTAAATATCTCTCCGATGTTCGGCTGGAAAGGAAACTGCTTCAGAATATAAGGGGCGAACCAGGCCGGATACGAGTATTTCTTCGTATCGAATTTGTCCGGCGTCGGAATGTAGCCGATCGAGTCATTGCTGAGGCCGAGAACGAACACTTTGAAAGGAGCTAGCTCGCGTTCGATATCGGTATGATATGTATAGAACAGCTCGGAAGGATTTGCCAGCATGAGCAGATCGCCGAACCGTATTCCCTGCAGCTCAGTTTCCCGCACATCGATATTATCACCCGAGAATCGCTGCCATACGGCCTCCATCGAGTCGCGTTCGAACCTCACCCGCCGCTGCACCCGCATTGGTAATTGTTCAAGCTCTTTGGCGAAATCGGCCATAACGATCCTGTTACGAAGAATGACCGATTGATCGAGTACCTGCAGTGGTAGCCGGATCTTGATCCGTTTGACAGCGATGACATCAACCGGAAGCGGCTGCGCATTGTCTAGCGCTTGTGCCATGAAACCGGCTAACCTGTCGGTAAGGACGGGCAGGTTCTGCAGGGCTACCTCCTGAGGATCGTGACAGTAAACCGGATCCTGATCGCCTGTCGATCCTTGCAGGAACATCCCGAAGGCATCATACTGTGCGCTGATCTTATCTGTCGCAAGAGCAGTGAAATCGCCTGAGATCAGCGGATTCGACGCGCATAACACGACCGGGTGGCACGAATAGTGGGCGAAGAAGGCGAGCAATTTGCCATCCCCACCACGCCGTTTCACCTTCACCACTTTCATCGTGGTATCGGTCAGACCACCGAATTCCGCTTTGCTGCGTTTGGCCAGTTCGGCCGTTTGTTCGGCCGGGGTCAAACCGTGCTCGAGCCCCGCTTGAACCTGATCATTGCGCGTTTCGCGATTGAAGGAAATGCCGTTGACGGCCGCTTCACCGTACTCCAGTGTAACCTCCTCCATATGAATGCCAGCCGCAATGACCGACTGTGCGACCCGCTCCGGCAGCCCTTTCAGATACGTTTCGTCCATCTCGCCCCATCCGACAATATCTACCGTGGCCGGTCCCGCATGCGTATGGGTGCAAGAAATAAGCACATGATCCCCCGGAATGCCACACCGTTCCTCGACGATGCGCCTGATTTCCGCTGTAATGTCCGGCTTTACTCCGATCAGATCACAGACGATAATCGCGCCTCTCGTCCCGTTGCCTTCCCATACGAAAGCTTTGGCGAATAACGGGTCGAGCACGCCAGTTGACTTCCGCTCGATGTTGTAGCCGAATCCGGCCAATTCCACGCCGACCGGCGGTGTGATGTCCGTTTTGGCGTATCCCGCGGTTAATGTTATTGTCATAAGACGACATCCCTCAATTCAGCGACATTTTTTTTGATTTTGTGTATGGCTTCAATTATATAATCCACACCGGAACGGTCGCCAAGCAAATAGTAGTGCAGAATCGTCACCATGTTCACCGCCCAGCGTTCGGCATTCGGCAACTGCATCCCAGCGTAATCCGGC
Organism: Paenibacillus sp. P4_E11; assembly: GCF_056401635.1. Lineage (NCBI taxonomy): Bacteria > Bacillati > Bacillota > Bacilli > Caryophanales > Paenibacillaceae > Paenibacillus > Paenibacillus sp. P4_E11. Next base: position 23,724 of record NZ_JBFUIX010000022.1, read on the forward strand.
AGTGGAATGCTTTCATGCAGCAGCGGGCGCAGCGCTTCTGCGGTAAATGCCGCTTCCTTGTATAACGGTCGGTCGTATCCTCTCGTCGTCCAAGTAACGCCTTCAGCTCGCATAGCCTGCACGAAATGATCGCGGGAACAGCCGAATGCCGCCGCATCGAATTCGAGTATGAAGAAGTAGCATCCCCATTGCGTAAGCCGCTCATCGATCGGCAGACTGCGCAGCCCTTCGATTTGGTTAAGAGCGTCTGCCAATATCAATGCATTGCGATGACGTTCTTCGGCTTCGGCGGGAAGCTTACCGAATTGTGACAGCAGCAAGGCCGCCTGCAGTCCGCCCAATCGCCAGTTGGTGGCTGGCATGAGGTGATTGTAAACGCGCTGGCCGGTTTTGCGGCCGATATTGCGAATCAGTTGCGCTTTCTCGTACAACTCTTCGTTGTTCGTCAGCACGATACCTCCTTCTCCGGACGAAAGCGACTTGCTCTCCTGGAAGGAGAAGCTGCCGAAAGTCCCCCGCGAACCAGCTCTTTTGTTGCGCCAGGCCGCACCCTGCGCATGCGCGCAGTCTTCGATCACGAACAGGCCGTGCCGATCCGCCACTTCCAGAATGGCGTCCATATCAGCCATGTAACCGCCGAAATGAACGGCAATGATCGCCCGCGTTTTCGGTGTGATCGCTGCTGCAATCGCGGTGGCGCTAATCTGGCATGAATCGGGATCGACATCGACGAACACCGGAACCGCTCCGACACAAATGATGGCACTTGCGCTGGCGATAAAGGTAATGGCTGGCACGATTACTTCGTCGCCGGGGCGAATACCGCCCGTTTTGAGCGACAGCTCCAGCGCTACCGTCCCATTAGCAACGACCGTGCCGTAGGTGGCATTGTGATACTCGGCGAAGGCGCGCTCAAATTTGCGATTCGGCAAATTATCGTCGCCGATCCCGCCCCAGTACCCTTGGCGCAGCGCATCAAGTACTGCCGCTTCATCCTCCGGATACAGCCTCGGCCACTTCACTTGCTTCAATGGTTCCGCAACGGCATTGCCGCCCTTTAATGCTAATATGGACATATTCAAGCTCCTCTTCATTGTATGTCATTCCCAGCATCCTGTGGATGTGATCTCATTATAGAGCGGGCAACCCGGGGGTTAAATGTAAAAAGTAACGATCCTATATGTATAATCTCACGCCGTTGACGGGTTAGATCCAGGATCGATCTACTAGTTGGTAATTGTTTTTTTGGCATGAAAGTCTGGTATAGTGTACAATTAGAAGTTGAACGTCCCATGTAGGGGGCTTATCCTGAACTTGGAGCTGTATGAATGTCAAAAGATGTAATCATCATGACCCGAGAGGGCTTGGACAATTTAGAACTAGAGCTGGAAGATCTGAAGACGGTGAAGCGCAAAGAATTAGCGGCTCGTATTAAGTTGGCGATCAGCTACGGGGATTTGAAGGAAAACAGTGAATATCATTCGGCCAAAAATGATCAAGCGTTCATGGAAACCAGAATTCTTACGCTGCAAAACTTGATCAAGAAAGCTCGGGTCGTTGATACGACTGAGCTGGATAGCTCGACTGTCAATGTGGGTTCTGTCGTTATTCTTAATGATATCGAATTTCGTGAGCATATTCAGTATAAGATCGTCGGTCCTGCTGAGGCGGACGTTCAGGATAACAAAATCTCTTACGAGAGTCCGTTGGGGATGGCGTTAATGGGGCAAAAGGTTGGCAGCGTCATAAGTGTAAATGCCCCGGTAGGGATTATCCAATACGAGTTGCTGGAGATTAAAGCACTCTGAGTCACTAGTTGAAATTGCGAAGGCGGTCATCCTGACATGGGTGGCCGTCTTTTTCGAATTATTGTCGTAAGGCAATCAGGTCAATCATTATGAGAGCCCATAATATAACATATACATAACACATTATAGTAATAAATATAACATATTTTTAGTTAATGTCGATTTAGCATCAAAATTACCATATTTATATAAATTATATGTTATATATATTGACATTAATTATGGGATAAAATATAATAACTTCATAGATCATTGCTAATCACTATGCGAAAAAGAAATAAATGTTATGAAATATTACATAAAAGAACATCGTCAGACAACCCTGGTTGTCCCGTTCCACTGGAATGGCGACTTGTCCGTGAATAAGCTGACTTCATTACACTCCTTGGTTAGCAATGAACGGATTTCCGATATGCGCCATTCGAGTGGAGCGTGTGGATGTACCTGATTGATCCATTCGCTCCCCCACCCATCCCGGTATTGTGCCGGGACTCCCTATCGTGAAGCTGTCCGACCATACCCCAGGACTTCTTCAATTATTCGCCCGGCTGACATCAGCCGGGTACTTTTTTTGTTATGAGGATAGTTGAATGAACGAGGCAGGGTTGTACATATACTGTAAGAGGAGGGGGGCGGAGCCATGGATAAATTTATAAAAAGCCGATTATTCTCTGTACTCGTATACATCCTGCTGGGCTTGCTGATCTTGTTCATGTTGCAGCTGATCGGACCTACGGTGTCCGCTACATATTCGTTCTTGAAGGCTGTGTTGGCACCATTCCTGATCGCCGTTATTATCTCTTACGTGCTGAATCCAATCGTAAACATGCTGAATGGCCGCAAAATGCCGCGTACCATTGCGGTGCTGCTCATCTATGCTGTATTTATTACTTGCGTCATCGTGATCCTGATGAATTTGATCCCGATGTTCATGAAGCAGTTGCAGGAATTGAACGAACATTTGCCAGAGCTGACGATGCGTGCGCAGGGACTGTATGACGGGCTCAATCATAATCGATTAATACCAGAGAGCGTCCGAACTGGGCTTGAGAAGGCGTTGGTTAAAGTAGAGGAGAATTTCTCGGCTTCGATAACGAATATGGCCAATGGCATCGGTTCTACAATTAATATGCTGCTGATTGCATTCATTGTACCGTTCCTGGCGTTCTACATGCTGAAGGATTTTCAATTAATCGAGAAGACGGTACTAACATTCGTTCCGGCTGGACGCCGCAAAAGCGCAATCAAGCTTGTGAAAGATATTGACACCGCTTTGGGCAACTACGTACGGGGACAATTCATCGTGTGTATCATCGTTGGAATAATGGCTTACCTAGGCTACTGGCTCATCGGGATGCAATATGCCCTGCTGCTTGCATGCATTGTAGCTGTCTTCAACATTATTCCATACATGGGCCCGTTCTTCGGGGCAGCACCAGCTATTATTATGGCGACAACGATTTCGATGAAAATGGTGCTGTTCGTAGCCATTGTTAACATGGTAGTGCAGATTCTTGAAAGCAACGTCATATCGCCACAGGTCGTAGGCCGAACGCTGCATCTGCACCCGATGTCGATCATCTTCGCTTTGCTTGTCGGCGGGGAATTGGCCGGTATCGTCGGAATGATCCTGGCTGTTCCGATCTTGGCCGTTCTCAAGGTCATCGTGCATCATATGATGGTGTATTATATACAGCGAAGAAAAACGTAACGGATCAATAGCTTTCAATACTCGACACAAGTAAAAAGACACCCCCTCTAACTAGATGGCTAGAGGGGGTGTCTTATTATTCGCTGGGACTTTGCTGCGACGCAACCGCAGCACGGATATACAGTTCAGGACGCCTATCGTAGAACGGTGCTACGCCGCCATCAGTGCGGTTGATTTGTAGCAGTTGGAGATCCGCCGATCCAGTAACGACGCTGCTGCGATTCAACGGCCCTTGGGCCAGAATGCCATCAGGTGGGAACGGTCGATCACATGGTGCGAAAACACCTGCTTGGCAATAGCCGGCATCGACTTGGTCCACAGACGGCATACTGCCGACAAGTCCGCTCAGCGCTACGTAGAGTTGGTTCTCTACAGCTCTCGCTTGACTGCAATTGCGCACTCGGTAATAGCCTGCGGCTGCATCCGTATAAGACGGACACAGAATGAGCTCTGCTCCTTGGTCGGCCATGATCCGCGTGCCTTCGGGGAATTCAATATCGTAGCACACTTGGATGCCGATTCTGCCTAGTGGAGTCGTGAACACATCTAAGCGGTCTCCAGCTTGCAAGGGCCAAGCTCTCTGTTCCTCAGGGGTGAGGTGGACTTTCTTATGTCGTTCGACGCGACCGTCCGGGAAGAACAGGAACGCTTCGTTGTAATATTTGCCCTCAGGCGCTTCTTCCCGATGAATGTGCGTTCCGGCTAGAAGCAGCAATCCTGTCTCACGGCTCCAGGCGGAGAATCGTTCCTTGTAGGTGCTTGTATAGCTATGCAATATTTCGCATGCTTGCTCATTGGTCACCTGGGGATGCAGGGCAAGCAGGTGTCCGGTCAAGTATTCGGGAAACACGACGAGCTTCGCTTGCTGCTCCATTGCTTTGTCGATGTAACGCCGGATCCGTGACCAGAACGCCTGCTCATTCTTCAGCGGGCCGATTGCATATTGGACGACAGCTATGCCGCTGCCGGGTTGTTGGGAGTTGTTCATCGTTCATTCTTCCTCTTTCTATGTAAGATTAGGATTTAGCCATTCCACAAGAACGGCTTTATCACAGGATTGTTCGTCTTCCAAATAACCGTCCAGCACTTGCAGAGGACGCATCCCCTGCTTCAGCATGAATGACAGCACCTGATCGTACCGTTCTCCGGCTGTCACCAGTCGGACATAATCCGCTGCACTCATCTGCGCAGAGACGTCACAGTAACCGGGTATGCGGCAGCCTGCAATGAATCGCTTCAATCCCGAGCGAATAACGAGCTGCTTGCGCGCTTCATATAACGCATGTGCTATTCCTTTACCACGGAACGAAGGTCGGACGCATAGATCGATGCCATATAGACTATCGCCGTCTGGCTCGTGGCTTCTCCGGATGTAGCCGTTATCTGACACTTCCTCCCAAGTATGCGGAGACCCAGTATAGGAAATGATTAGCGATGTCGCTGACCCGGCAATTTCACCGCCGCATAGTGCGACCATAGCGCCTTCGGGGTATGTGTTCGTATGGGCTTCGATCTGTTCCTGTCTCCACAGCAATTCCTCAGGAAATGGGGGTGGGAAAGCCTCTTGTTGGACGCGAAGCAGGGGGTCGAAGTCAGCTGGGGTATAGGGTCTTACATGAGTAGATTGCAATCAGATCCCTCCTTGAAATCTATTATAACATGAAACTTTATGTCAGCTTTGACGTATAAAACATTAGGCAACATTTACAACAACTGGATGTAAGGGGAGTGGTATATGGAGCCGATATATTGGGCGTGTTTGAGTGGCGGCATCCTGTTCGCCATCGTGACGGTCGTATTCGGAGACTTGATCAGTAATGCTGTACATGGGGCTCTGGACTTCCTTTCAGTCGATGGAGTACGGTTCTTGCAGCCTATGGTACTGGTCACGATGATCACCGTATTTGGCGGTGCCGGGCTGATCATGGAGCATTACTTGATGTGGGCCGCTGTGCTTGACATCATCACGTCGGCTATAGCAGCCATTCTGCTCGGAATTGCTGTCTATGTCTTGTATGTGCGTCCGATGATGAACAGCGAGAACTCCACGGGATTCTCCATTAAGGATTTGTCAGGCAAAATTGGCGAGGTACTCGTCCCGATCCCTTCACATGGCTATGGCGAGGTACTAGTACGGGTTGGAGCCGCCAATACGAACCAGATCGCAGCCAGCTTCGATGGGACTGAGATCGCCTCAGGTTCCCGTGTTGTGATCATCGAGATCAAGGAAGACACATTGTACGTATCGCGATTGGATTAACGAGTAGAGCAAGAGAAGAGAGAGGAGACTATGTACATATGATTCCAGAATACTTAGTTATACCTGCCATTGTTGTTGGGGTTATTGTTATATTGGGGATCGCGTTCTGGGCGCGCTACAAGACCGTAAGTCCGGACGCTGCTATGATTGTGACCGGTACTTTCCTAGGCAGGAATAATGTGCTCGAGGATGAATCGGGCCGACGCATTAAGATCGTTAGAGGGGGAGGCGCATTCATATTACCGATCTTCCAACAAGCGGAATTTCTATCGCTCCTGTCTCATAAGCTGGACGTGTCCACCCCGGAAGTCTATACCGAACAAGGTGTTCCGGTTATGGCTGATGGAGTTGCTATTATTAAGATCGGCGGTTCGGTAGAAGATGTAGCTACCGCTGCTGAACAATATATGGGTAAGCCGGCCGAAGCGTTGAAGAGCGAGGCACAGGAAGTGTTGGAAGGCCATCTGCGCGCTATACTTGGTTCCATGACGGTCGAGGAAGTATACCGCAACCGCGACAAGTTCGCACAGGAAGTGCAAGGCGTCGCCGCCAAGGACTTGAAGAAGATGGGACTGCAGATCGTCTCCTTCACGATCAAGGACGTGCGCGATAAGCAGGGCTATCTGGATGCGCTAGGGAAGCCGAGAATCGCTGCGGTCAAGCGGGATGCGGAGATTGCGCAGGCCGAAGCGATTCGGGATGCACGGGTGCAGAAGGCTCGTGCCGAAGAGGATGGGCAGAAGGCAGAGCTGTTGCGTGATACGAACATCGCTGAAGCGAATCGTGAGAAGGAACTAAAGGTCGCTTCATTTAAGAAGGATCAAGATATGGCTAAGGCGGAAGCTGACCAAGCGTATCATATCCAGGAAGCCCGCTCGAAGCAAAGTGTGGTCGAGGAGCAGATGAAGGTCGAGATCGTTCGTAAGGAGCGCGAGATTGATCTGGAGACGAAGGAAATCTTGCGCCGTGAGAAGCAATACGATTCCGAAGTGAAGAAGAAGGCCGACGCGGATCGTTACGCGGTTGAGCAAGCGGCTGAAGCTAGCAAGGCTCGTACACAGCGTGAAGCCGATGCGATGCAGTATAAGATCGAGGCGGAAGCAAGAGCGAATGCCGAGCAGAAGCGCCTGGAAGGGCAAGCGATTGCGGACGCGGAGCGCGCGAAGGGAACCGCGGAGGCGGAAGTTATCCGACTCGTCGGATTGGCCGAAGCGGAAGCGAAGGAGAAGTTGGCGGAAGCGTTCGAGAAGTTCGGTCAAGCAGCGGTACTCGACATCGTCGTGAAGATGCTGCCTGAGCTGGCTGGCAAGATCGCCGAGCCGATCAGTTCCATCGACAAGTTGACTGTCGTGGACACCGGACACGGAGAGGGCGCTGCGCGCATCAGCAACTACGTGACGTCGCTTATGGCGACTGCTCCTGAGATGTTGAAGAGCGTATCGGGCTTGGACGTGGAGAAGCTGATCAAAGGGCTGACTAGCAAGATCGGCGATTCGCCGAGTGTCGTTGCTGCAGCCGCTCCGGTAACTCCGTTGCCGGTAGCTTCGCCGATTGTGAAGCCGTCAGAGTCGTAAGACATTGTGTAAGGGGCAAGAAGAAGAGGCCGGACGCTATGCGAAGCGTTCGGCCTTTGCTTTGTACATGTTGATTCGGCTTCTACCCTTCTACCTCGGCTCGGCATTAGCCTTGATCCTGGCTTTGACCGTTCGCGCGTATTCGGATGGAGACGCTCCTGTTGCTCGTTTGAATGCTTTGGAGAAATAATGGATACTGCTGTACCCGAGTAGGCGAGCGATTTCCGTCATGTTGCTGTTGTCTTCCCGAATCAATACCTTCGCCTTCTCGATCTTGATCTTGGCAAACGTGTCCATGATCGTATTTCCGGTTTCTTTCTTGAATTCGTCCTTCAGCCGCGTCTTGGCAATATGCAACGCCTCGCTGATCTGCTCAAGTGTCAAGGATTCGTCCAAATGGCGTTCCATATATTCCATTACGTTCTTCGTAAGAAGGTGACTGCTTTTCTCCTTGGCTGCTGATGACAGCACCGGCTTTGGCGGTGTTTTTCGCAAGGGACGGAATTCATATTGACGCAATAGACGAAGCAGGAAGGTGAGCAGATACGTCTGCAACAGCTGTTCACTGCCAATCGGTGCTTCCTTGCGCCTCGCGAGTGGGTGCTGGAACGGAAATTCAAACGCCTGCATGCCTTCCTCGACGATGTGAGTGAGTAGATTCCGCTCTTCGTCGTCCAAGTGAATCACTTGATTCTCGAACTGCCTCATCGCTTTCGAATCACAATCGAATGTCATCACGATGATGCTCGGGGCTTTCCCTTGGCCAGCTTTGAAGCTATGGAATTCATTGGGCTTATGGAATATAATGCTGCCCTGCTTCAGCGTATACCGGTCAGCGTCGGTCACATATTCGATTTCCCCTTTATCGACATATAGAAACTCCCAGAAATCGTGTCTCTCCCCACGGAATACAAATCCTTTGCCGAACTCGAAGTAGTAGAATGTAATCAGTTTATTAATGACGATTGTCGGTCTAAGGCGGGTTCTAATATGGTTCACGGCAGAAGTCCCCAATCACACATCGGTATAGTTAACCACTACATGTATCATAACCTGGGCGGCTCTGGATGAATAGATATGACTCGGCCGATAGGACAAAAAATCTGGCTCTCTAGACAAAGCTATTCCTTATGCAGCCCCCTATAATGGGGGTGTTGATTGGATTAGGAATGAAATTGTAATCGATTAGGGGGAGCTGCGAGTGAATATAGGTGTAATCGGGTATGGGTCCCGGATTTCTCATGTCATCCAAGAGCTGCAGAACGAACATTCAGGTACGCGTATTCATGCAATTGCTGATTTGAGAGCAGATGAGCTCAAGCAGGGGAACGAGAAGTTTCGGACGGATCACGTACAATTCCACGATTCTGCTGAAGCGATGTTGGAGGCTGGCGGTCTGGATGGCGTCTTGATCGGAACCCGGTGCTCGCTGCATACAGAAATGGCGTTGAAGGTATTGCCTACGGGACTTCCTCTTTATTTGGAGAAACCAGTAGCTACCACAATGAAGGATTTGCTGCGCTTGAAGGCGGGTTACGAGTCGTCGAATTCGCAAGTCGTGATCTCGTTTCCACTCCGGGTGACGAGCCTGGTCCAGATGGCTAAGGAAATTATCGACTCAGGTAAGATCGGCACGGTAGAGCATGTTCAGGCGGTGAATAACGTCCCATATGGCAACGTGTACTATCAGAACTGGTATCGAGATGAGTCGGAGACAGGCGGATTGTTCCTGCAGAAGGCGACGCACGATTTTGACTACATTCAGTACGTGTTGGGACAGCGGCCGACGGTGATCAGTGCCATGAAGTCGAAGCAAATATTCAAGGGGACGAAACCAGCGGGTCTGATGTGCGTGGATTGTGACGAGAACCGGACTTGTCTGGAAAGTATATATGTCCGGAAGGACGCACACCTGCACCCGACTTGGCAGTACTGCTGCTTCGCTGAGGATACAGGAAATGAGGATTCCGGCAGCGCCTTGATCCAATATGAGAGCGGCATGCATGTGTCGTATTCACAAAATTTCTTCGCCCGGCGAAAAGCGGGAACCCGAGGTGCGCGATTCCTGGGTTACAAGGGGACGCTGGAGTTCGACTTCATGACAGGCGTTGTGAAAGTGTTCATGCACCATACGCCAAGAGTGGAAATGTATGAAAACGGCTCAGAAGCAGGTCATTTCGGCGGAGATTCCACATTGGCGCGAAATTTCGGTGATATCATGCTAGGGAAAGCCGAGTCGATCAGTACGCTGGACGATGGCCTGCTTAGTGCACTGCTATGCTTGAAGGCGAAAAAGTCGGCGGAGACTCATACGTTCCAGACGATCGATTGGGAGTAAGTCGCTAGGAGGCTGTCCGACGAAAACAAATCCGTGAATATCTATTCAATTTGCGGTTATTACGGGAAAGGGATGGCACTCCACCACTGTTGAAATTCAAATTGTTTTTAATGTCAGAAGAGAACCAGCTAATAGTTGTCTAGTTGTACTCAAGTAATAAAGTTTTATACTGGTTTATCAAGAGCTAATTCTAAAAAAATCAATAAAAATAAGCTGCTTGACATATTGTACTTAACTAATATGTCAGTAGCTTATTTTCTTAATTATTTATTCAACTAACGTTCCGCTTAGCTTTAGTGAAGGGAAGCCTGCGCGGCTCCATAACCATAGGGGGGTATGAACATCAATAGGGGCTGCCATAGTAAATATTTCTTTTAAATTCCTTTATTGGTCCGAATTTGGGTTCCGCGAATATGAGAGCAACATTTCAAAATTCACCTTGTGTTATAACTATCGTGTACGTATTTGACACAAGAGGAGATTAAAATCATGACTAGATTAAAGGGGAAAGTTGCTTTAGTTACGGGCGCAAGCCGGGGGATTGGACGTGCCATTGCGACACGTTTAGCGAAAGAAGGAGCATTAGTAGCTGTTCATTATGGCACGAACCGAGCAGCTGCAGAAGAAGTAGTACAAGATATTGAGCAGAATGGAGGGACTGCATTCACGATTGGTACGAAACTTGGTTCTTCAGAAAGCATACAGACACTTTATAAGACATTGGATGAATTGTTGATAGAGCGTACAGGTGACACTCACTTCGATATACTAGTGAACAACGCAGGGATCTCCCTAGTAGCCCCAATTGAGGATACTACGGAAGAAGCATACGATGAAATTATGAAAATAAATGTAAAAATGCCATTTTTCCTGACTCAACAAGCTTTGCCACGATTACGAGACGAAGGTCGAATTATTAACTTGTCGTCCTCTATAACAAGAATTTCCCTGCCTGCTATTCCTGCATACAGTATGACTAAGGGGGCAATCAACACACTAACGCTCGCTTTATCCAACCAACTCGGCCCACGTGGAATTACGATCAATGCCATCCAACCTGGATTCGTTGCCACGGATATGAATGCCGCAATGCTGCAAGATCCTGCCTCACAAAAATATGGTGCTGATTTTTCTATCTTTGGAAGATGGGGGCAACCAGAGGATGTCGCAGATATAGCTGCTTTTCTAGCTTCTCCCGATAGCCGCTGGGTAACCGGGCAATTGATCGATGCCAGTGGAGGCTCTCATCTGTAAATCCGGAAATAGGATTGATCTTTTTGAATTTCAAAGTATTATTTGGCCTCTCCCTGGGGCTGGATTTTAATGTTAAGCAGACTTTCGATAGCACATTGAGTCTAAATTTGCTCGGCGAAAAAACGTGGCAGACGCTGAAGTACGGTACCGAGAACGTGCACTGGAAGCTCGGAGCTGCGGGATACCCGGAGGAAATCGCCCCGGACCGCCGGCAGAAAGGTCTTGCTTGTTTTCAAGCCGTCACCCGCGACGCTGGCTATTCGTCGGAGGGAGTCTCCCCGATGCTCGCAGTCGTGCTGCCGACCTTCAGCTCCCCCTGAATGCGGATATGCTCGTAAGGAAGGGACGGATTAGCGATTCGCCAAAGCATGCGGTCGGCGGCCCGGTAGCCCGTTTCACGAATCGCTAGCAGAGGCATGGTGAAAGGAGGTAGCGAATCTGGTTGGTAGTTCAGCAGGCCGATTAACGAGAGATCCTCAGGGATGCGCATCCCAAGCTGCTCGCAACAGAGACGGTACACTTCAGGCACTTCCCCTTCGATTCCGCATATTATGGCTGTCGGAGCATACCGGACAAGCTTCTCGGACAGCTCTCCCAGCCATAGGTCCCGGCTTGTCCGCACGCTGATCGAATGGGCGTCCGGCTCCACACGGGCGCCAAATTCGTTCATGGCGTGAAGAAACGCTTGCCAGCGCAAAATATACCCCCTTTGTTGAGTCGTATCCCCCGCATACATAATTTTGGTGTGGCCGATCGAACGCAAATAGGCGACAGCCTGATAGGTCGCTTCGTAAATGTCCCAGATCACGCTGTCCACTCTTGTTCCAAGCGGGGGATAGCTTAACAAAATTTTCGGAACAGGCAGGCGAAGCAGCTTTGGCTCCCACTCTTTTGGCGTTATACTGGGCGCGATGAACAAACCGTCGGCATAGGCGAGGCCGTGCTGCTCCAACCATTCGTCCATCTCTTTTTCTTTGACCGAGGAAGGCAGCAGAAGCACCTCGATATGATGGCCGAACGAAGCGAAGCGCTCGTAAAGCCCTTCCAGCAGCAGCTTGTAGTAGCTGACCGATTGTGTCGTCTGTACCAGAAAAAACCTTTTCCGCTCGAGCGGATAGGGAATAATATGCTCGGCTTTCAAGCTGCGGATTTGCTCTTTTGTGAAATAGCCGAGCCGTTCCGCCGTCTGAACGACTTGATGGCGGGTCAACTCGGACATGCCCGGTCGTCCCTTCAATGCTTTGGAGACGGTGTTGACGGTTAATCCCAGCTCGTTTGCAATTGTGCGAAGCGTAACCGGCTTAATAATGGGCATGTAAAAAGCACCTCGGCATCGTAATCATATACGACCATCGTATCACCGAATACCTCTGAAGAAAAGGCTTACAACAATATTAAAACCGCGCCATAAAAGCTTTTTTGATCCCACTAAAATGGAACTAGAAGTGCTTCGGAAGACGTTTATAATGAGTATCAGATGAACGAACACCACGTCTTCGCACCATATATGCATTAGAGGAGGGTCTTGGAATGACGATAAAATGGGGAAAACCCGCCGTCTGTTTTTTAGTATCAGCCGCCATTGTAAGCGGTTGCGGAGGGGGTGGAGGCGAAGGCTCGGGAGAACAGGCAAAACCTAGCGGAGGGGAGTCGCTCAAGCCTGTTACATTGACTTTATACAATGCGCAACCCGGGGCGGTAGATTTTGAGAAGATGGGGATCCTGGAGGCGGTCAAGAAGAAGTTCCCTCATATTACGCTAAACTTGTTCAAAAGAGGGAAGGGCATGGAGTACACGGACTGGGTCGCCGCACAAACCGCAGTGGACATTATTTACGACTCGACCGCCTTTACGGTGAGCTCAATTAAGCAGAACGGCCTGCATGTCGACTTGCAGGAGCAAATCAAGCTTCACAACTTCAAGCTGGATACGTTCGAGCCGAACGTGCTAGCTCACGCCATATCGACCAACAGCGAGGGAAAACTGTACGGTCTCCCGTTTACGATGAACCGGTATGGACTTTACTACAACAAAAACTTGTTTGACCGATTCGGAGCGGCTTACCCGAAAGACGGGATGACCTGGGATGAAGTGTATGAATTGGCGAGAAAACTGACGAGGACGGACGCCGGCGCGACTTATTACGGATTCACGGCAGCGCCCAACAACATCATGCTCAATAATCAGCTATCGCTGAGTCCGCTTGATCCGAAGGAAGACAAGGCGGCGATGAACACGGACGGCTGGAAGCTGCTGCTGAACAATTTGCGCAGGTTCGGCGAAATCCCGAACAACAAATTCGTTCCCGTCAACGAGTCGGTCAAAGGGACGGTGGCTATGGTTCTCGATTCGGGCTCGATCAGCCAAGCGGGACCCGATCTCGATTGGGACCTGGTGTCGGTGCCGGAGCTGCCGCAAAAGCCAAAGACCGGGTTCAAGCCGGCCTCGCTCTCCTTGTTCCTGTCGTCGATATCGGAGCATAAGGAAGAGGCATTCAAGGTGATGGCTTATCTCGTATCGTCCGAATTTCAATCCAAGCTGACGAGGCAGGGGGTAGGTACTCCTCTCGCTGATCCGGAAGTCCGCAAAGCGTTCGGCCAAGATTTGCCGCAATGGAAAGGTAAAAATGTTCAAGCGCTTTACTACTATCCGGATGCGCCGGCTATCCCTCCGCGGGCCGAACAGTTGACGAACGTGCCAGTCAATTTTTCCAAGCTGGTTGAAAGTCCCGACGATTCGAACACCATCTTGCGGGGCTTCGACGAAGAGATCAATAAAGCGATCCAGGACGAGAAGGCGAAAAAGTAGACCAAGTAGGAAAGCGGTTAACCGGTTGGCCCGGGATGTGCGAATGGCAGTTGTTTGCAGGAAGAGACAGAGATTCAGTCCGACTGTACGTGTGAGTACATGAAGGAGGGATATATATGTCGAATGAAAAGATGGAACAGCACGCCGAAATAAGCCCGGAACAAGATCGACCGCAGGAGCCGGGTGTCCATGTAAGCCGCAGAAAGCTGCTAGCCACCTTGGGTATGGCGGGAGTGGCGATAGCAGCGTGCAGCATGCTTCCCGGATCTTTGGCGGCTAACGGGGAGGGGGAACAGTCGGTCGGCGATTCTGTCTATGACGGGCCGAACGGCAGAAGCATACTGCCTGAGCTTAAAACGGCGGGATTGATCCTTACGACTACGGTTGCCGAGCTTCGGGCCCATACTCGTCCCGATTCGAGACTGCTCTATTTTGTACGGGATGAAGGGCAAGAGGGACATTTCGCCTACGACCCGGCGGACACGACTTCGGCAGACAATACGGGGACGATACTCGTAGCGGCATCTGGTGCCCGGTTCAAGCGTTTGATGGCTGACGATTCCGTCGATGTCCGGTGGTTCGGCGCGAAGGGAGACGGAACGGCCGACGATACGGCGGCGATTCGCGGCGCGATCGGCTATGTTTCCGCCGCTTTTCCGCAAGGGGGCATTTTGCACTTCCCGAATGGAAAATACAGAGTGACAGACGGGTTCTCGCTTACGGGACAGAAAGTCAGCTTTCTTGGAGCAAAAGCGGAGATTTTCTTGGACAACACGTCCGATACCGTTACGGTGCTTTCGTTCCTGGGCTGCTCCGACTTTTTCGTGGAAAGTCTGAAAATATCTAGTTCAAAAACATCGAAGCTGCATTCCAAGCAAGCTTTCGGGATTTATATCAAAGATTCGGGCAAGTTCAAACTGTCGAAGCTGGACATCTCTTACCGGACGGATGCTATTCATATTCAATTTTGCGACAACTTCACTTTGGAAGGCAACGACGTTTACTACTTGGGAGAAGAAGGGATAAGGATCGGCGGAGGCCGGAATTGGCGGGTCGCGAACAACAGAATCCATCATCATAACGGCGACGGTATACTGCTGAAACATGCCGGCAGCCCGGAAGGCATGTATAACTGCGAAATTATAGGCAACTTCCTGTACGACGGTGTGAATACGTTCGGGCTTACTTCTACGATCGGCGGCGGAGTTACTTCGAATGAAGAAGTGTCTGGGACTGCCGAACGCAACATTCATAACCTGATCATTAGTGGCATACGTTCAAAAACTTGCGGTACGGCATCGGTCTCTCCAGCGTTACAAACTTTGCGATTTCCGGCAATACGATTCAAAATGTCAAAACAGCCGGGATTCGTATGGACAACTCCACAGTTAACAATCCTTCGCGCAACCCGGGCGGCGAAAGCTCGATCACGGGAAACACGGTCGAAAATGTAACGGATGGAGAAGGCATCCAGTTTATGACGAATCAGGCTGTCGTGGAAAAGGTGTCGATAACGGGCAACCACGTCAGGAGGGTTATGCATGCAGTCTCGCATTATCCAGGTATAGCGGCATCTAATGCGGCCGTCTCCGGCAATATGGTTAGCGAGTGCAAGGTTCTCCTGCAAGCGAGCAACTGCACGATATCCGGCAACCGCTTTCAACAAGGCGGCTTTACCGCTTCCGAAGCGGCTTCTAATGCGATAAAGTTATTTGAAACGTTCGTATTTACCGGCAATACGTTCGAGGATGTGAGCGGCCATATCGGAATCGGCAAAGGGGCAGGCATGATCAGCGGCAATTCGTTCAAAACGGGCTCAAGCGTATGCGCGATCTTGTTCCGGAACGACCCGACAGGAAACGTGTATGTGCTGAACAACAGCTACAACTGCCCTAATATCGAGGAGAAAGTAGCTTACGAACCGACCGTGACACCGAAAGGCAAGGGGAAAATAAGCGGCGACTTTACGATGGGAAGTGCCATTCAGCGTTACGATGGCGCCATTCCCGCGGGCGGGACTTATTCGCCGATGTCCATTATATGGAATAAAGACGTGGGAAGAGGCAAGCCGCTCGGTCACGTCTGCATTGCGGGAGGCGAACCGGGTGTGTGGGCTCCGTTCGGCTACATCGGCACAGTCAAAAACGGAACGGCTATCCTTAGCGCGTACACCGAATCGGTCGACATTGAGCACAATCTTGGCGTTATCCCTTCATACGTTTCTCCAACACCTCTCGGTAACACAGGCCACGTCTGGATAACGAACATGACGGCTACGCATTTTACAATGCATTGCTCCAACGTTCCGACAGCGGATACCCCTGTATTATGGGAAGCTAAAGCATAGCTGAGGCAGCACGTCAGGTTTGCTCGACTCCGGCTTATCGGCTGAAAACAGCATAAGGRCTGCCTCTAAAGTCTGTACAAGACTTAGGGGCAGCCCGTTTTTTGTATACTCATTATCCTCTGCTATGGCATAGGCAGCTAGCCGCGAACGGATGGTGCGGAATCCGTTCAGGAGACGGGCGAATCACACGGAGTCCAAGGGCCGGCACTTCCGATGGACATGCAGGCGATTATATGGTGCTTGGCCATGGACTATCTGGAAGGCGAGGATCATACGATCGACAAGCCGCAGGATTATGAGTTTTGGCAGTTACACCGGCCTGACTTCTGGCCGACGAGCAGACGGAAGCTCCACGCCCAGATGGTAAGATCGGCTACCCAGGTCTGCGGATGCGACCGGATGTGATGGGGACGTCAGATGGGCTCGCGAAGATGCCATACATCCGGGAATCCCGCCGTATACAAGCGGAGTTTACCGTGCTGGAACAACATATCAGTGCGGAGACACGGACTGTGGCAGAGCAGTTTCATGACTCTGTCGGACTCGGTTATTACCGGATCGATCTACATCCGAGTACAGAGAATCGGAACTATATCGATTTCAAGGGGCTGCCGTTCCAATCCCGCTTGGTGCACTGATCCCGGTCAGGATGAACAACCTGATCCCCGCCTGCAAGAACATCGGCACGACACATATCACGAACGGTTGCTATCGGCTTCATCCGGTGGAATGGAACGTCGGTGAGGCTGCGGGAGCGCTTGCTGCCTTCAGCTTGAGCTGCGGGGTAAGTCCGCGGCAGGTGCGGAACGACGCCTCGTTATTGGCGGCGTTCCAACAGCAGCTTATCGATCTGGGTGTCGAGCTTGTATGGCCCAATGGCTCTTAAAAAGGGGGGCGCTGAACGGCCCGAAAAACCGTACGCGGAGTGTGCGGAGAAAGTAACGTCTTGATCGAAAGTAGCTCAAAAGAGGGGCAGGTAGAGGGAGTGGAGAAGCGAAGTGTCCGCCTTTGAAAGATTGTGCTACCCTTTACCCATTCCAATCCAAAGCACAAGATTTCCCCTCTGCCTGCCCCTCCCCATGCGCCAAACTGAAAGCAACGACCAAGGACCCGGCCACTGGCCGGGTTTTTCCTGTTGCAAATTTATACTTGTGAAAAATGAGTTGATAATGAGCAGGGAGACACGTATAATCTCAATTAGTTTTGTGGATCAATAGTTATAGGATGAAATAATGGATTGCTTGAAGGAGATGGGCATTACAAATTGCTAGAATATCAAGAACTGTCCGAGTTCGAGAACATATACCGGCAACTTACGAGGAAGCTCGCATTAGAATGGAACAAGCAGATGGAACAGCCGATCTCAGGTTCCCAATCGTATATATTGGAGAAGTTGAATAACGAAGGACCGCATAAAGTGTCCAGTCTGGCTGAGGCGCTTGGCATAACAGCAGGGGCCGTGACCGGGTTGTCAGATAAGCTGATCGCTTCAGGGCTCGCTGAGCGGAAGAGGTCGGAGGAAGATCGCCGCATTGTCTATCTGAGCATTACAGAACATGGGCGCGAAGTGCTGGAGACGTTTCAGGAGAAACGAACAGTCATACGAAACATCTATTTCAAGGATTTGCCTGATGAAGACATTCGTCATCTGATTCGGATCTTCAAGCAAGTTCTACATAATTCGGAGGAAGGAACGAAGGAGTAAGTCATCCTTCGTTATTCGCTTCCAGCAGTTTCGTCACCCGTTCCAAGAACAGCTCAGGATCGATCGGTTTGGAAATAAAATCACTCACCCCGCCCTTGATTGCTTGTTTCAGGTTGAGTATACTGGAGTCCCCAGTAACGATTAGAACAGGAATCATTGTCGTAAGCGGCGATGTTTTCAAATTTTCCAACGCACTTAATCCGTTCATGCCTGGCAAGTTCAGGTCGACAATAATTAAGTTGTATAGGGCAAGCCCCTGTTTTTGCCTGAAAAATTGTTCGGCATCTTCATACAGATCGACTTGATATTCCTTCAGCTCCAGTATTTGCTTAACTAACCAGCGGAATGGAGGGCTATCGTCGACGACAGCTACTTTACAGTGTAATGGTTTCATCTGAAGTCCTTTCATTACCAAATTTGAACGTACATGGAGGAATCAATCTATGTCGACTCCCGAGTTCGAACTTAAGATGAAGCGTATCATCAAACAGTCCCAACATATGTATTTGACTGACGCGGCTTCCCGTATCGCCATCGTGCAAGGCGCTCTGGAGGAATGGAAGTCAGGTGCGACACGAACGGCGGCTGCAGTCGATATCATACATATGCAAATCCATACAATGAAGGGCGTAGCGCTCACTATCCATTTTGAACCAATGCACGAGATTTGTGAAGCATTAATTAGTCTACTTGAACAACAAGATTTGCAGGAAGCTCAGAAGTTGATCGATCTGCTACCCAGTAAATTGGCGGAATGCCAAGCGATTGTGGAGACATAAGTTGACAATGCATTTATAGGTTCCTTATAATAATTAAGATAAGCAAACAACATGCATAGTACAATACGTAGACGAAATCGAGTAAGCCGCAGTCCTTACACAAGAGAGAAAGCTCCGGTAGCCGCCTTAATATGCGGATGCTGTGGTGAAAGAGCTTTTCGTAAGAAGATCGGCTGAACGCTAATTTCTGAGTGCGGGAATTCCACCCCCAAAAAGTGAAGAGATGCTCTGTGGCTTAATCCGATTACTTTTCGTGGACCCCGATAAAAAATCTGCCGGTTGGGATACCGTTAGCATCCTCTCAAGGCGATTGCTTGCCAGATGACTTCGGTTGTCGCAGGTGATAACCAGGGTGGTACCGCGAGTTGAACTCGTCCCTGTTCTCAGGGGCGGGTTTTTGTGTTTTTACTAATATGAGCAGGAGGCGGAAGACAAATGAAAGCAAGTGAGATTCGTCGCAAATGGTTAGAGTTTTTTGCTAGCAAAGGACATACGATTGAGCCTAGTGCCTCGCTCGTTCCGCACAATGACCCTTCCTTATTGTGGATTAACGCAGGTATGGCACCGCTCAAGCCGTATTTCGACGGAAGTGTGAAGCTGGAAGTTCCACGGATTGCGAATGCGCAGAAGTGTATCCGTACGAATGATATCGAGAATGTGGGCAAAACGCGCCGGCACCAGACTTTCTTCGAAATGCTTGGTAACTTCTCATTCGGTGATTATTTCAAAGAAGAAGCGATCACATGGGCTTGGGAGTTCCTTACGGATAAGCAATGGATCGGGTTCGACCCGGACCTCCTGTCGGTAACTGTGTATCCGGAGGATACAGAAGCGTTCGAGCTATGGAACAAGAAGATTGGACTTCCTGCCGAGCGAATCTACAAGCTGCAAGACAACTTCTGGGAAATTGGTGAGGGTCCTTGCGGTCCTTGTACGGAAATCTTCTATGACCGTGGTGACAAGTATGGTGATCTGAGCGATCCAGAATGCTGGCCAGGCGGAGAGAATGAGCGTTTCCTGGAAGTGTGGAACTTGGTGTTCACGCAATTCAACCAGAACAAAGACGGAAGCTACACCCCGCTGCCAAGCAAAAATATCGATACGGGTGCAGGTCTGGAACGGTTCGCTTCAATTCTGCAGAACGTAGATTCCAACTTCGATACGGATTTGTTCCAACCGATGATTCAGCATACATGCAACCTCGCTGGCATCAAGTACAAGGAGAAGGAAGAGTTCGACGTAGCGCTGAAAGTCATCGCCGACCATATTCGTACAGTCGCGTTCTCCGTCGGTGACGGCGTACTTCCTTCGAACGAAGGTCGTGGCTATGTCATTCGTCGATTGCTCCGTCGTGCCGTTCGATACGGTAAGGTGCTAGGGATGGATAAGCCGTTCCTTCACCAACTGACACCGATCGTCGGCGAGATTATGGGCGTGTATTATCCAGAAGTTGTGGAGAAGCGCGAGTTCATCGAGAAGGTGATCCGCACGGAAGAGGAACGCTTCCACGAGACGCTGTCGGATGGGCTAGCTATTCTCGGCGGAATGATCGCCGAAGCACGCTCAGCCGGGCAAACGGCGATCAGCGGAGCGAATGCCTTCAAGCTATACGACACGTACGGATTCCCACTCGACTTGACGGAGGACTTCGCTGTAGAGAACGAGATGACTGTGGATCGCGAAGGCTTCGAGACTGAGATGGAGGAGCAGCGCAACCGTGCCCGTTCCGCTCGTCAGGAGACAGGCAGCATGAAGGTACAGGGCGGCGCGCTGGCTGATTTCACGGTTAAAAGCGAGTTTGTTGGTTATACTGAATTGGTAACTACTGCTAGTGTAACTGCGATCGTACATGATAATTTATTCGTCGATCTAATCGGTGCTGGAGCGGTATGTCAGATCGTGCTCGATCGTACTCCGTTCTACGCGGAGAGCGGTGGGCAAGTGAGCGATCAAGGCTTCATCCGCGGTGGCGGTTTCGAGGCGAAGGTAGAAAATGTATTCAAAGCCCCTCATGGACAGCACGTTCAGACCGTTACGATTGTGAGCGGGACTGTACGGGTGGGGGAGAACGTAATCGCTGAAGTCACGTCCGCTGGACGTGAAGCGACCGTAAAGAATCATACGGCTACTCATTTGTTGCACAAGGCGCTCAAGGAAATACTGGGCGAGCATGTGAATCAAGCCGGATCACTCGTGGAGCCAGATCGGCTGCGGTTCGACTTCTCGCACTTTGGCAGCATCAGCACGGAAGAGTTGACAGACATCGAACATCGCGTGAATGAACAGATCTGGCGTCAGACACCGGTCGTGATCGAGCAGAAAGCAATTGCCGATGCGAAGGCGATGGGCGCTATGGCGCTGTTCGGTGAGAAGTATGGCGATATCGTACGCGTCGTGCAAGTTGGCGACTACAGCCTGGAGCTATGTGGTGGCTGTCATGTTGGCAATACGACCGAGATCGGCCTGTTCAAGATCGTCAGCGAGAGCGGCATCGGTTCCGGTGTTCGCCGGATCGAAGCCGTAACAGGCCGCGGCGCTTACTTATATATGGAGCAGCAGCTCCAATTGCTCAAGGAAGCAGCCGGCTTGTTGAAGGCCGGCATTGCGGATGTGCCGAAGCGCGTAGAGGGCCTTCAGCAGCAGCTGAAGGAGCTTGGCCGCGAGAACGAATCGCTGCGCGGCAAGCTGAGCGCGGTCGAGGCTGGTTCCTTGACCGACCAGGCGAAGACCGTGGGCGGCGTTACGCTGCTCGCCGCGCAGGTCAATGCGGGCGATATGGATTCGCTTCGCTTGATCGTCGACCAGGCGAAAGCGAAGCTAGGCTCTGCCGTGATCGTGCTCGGCGCTGTTAGCGACGACAAGGTGAACTTGGTGGCGGCGGTCACGCCGGATCTAGTAGCACGCGGCCATCACGCAGGCAAGCTGGTGAAGGAAGCAGCCGCTATATGCGGCGGCGGTGGCGGCGGTCGCCCCGATATGGCGCAAGCCGGCGGGAAAGATCCGTCGAAGTTAACCGAAGCGTTGCTTGCAATCGAGCGTATGCTGGAAAGCCATTAATTTCGTTTGCAGTAGTGTAATGTCAAGTGGTTGTAATTGTGAATTTTTCTGCACTTGACAGGAATTTTACACCGAGCAGAGAATAATACAAATATAGAGGTTATAATGGGTTTAGGAACCGGGGGTGCTTGGCGATGAACCATATGGATAAGACGATGAAATTCGATGTGAAAGCTGAAGGAATAGAGACATCGTCCAAGGAAGTCATATTGACCGTTTATGACGCGCTTCAGGAAAAAGGCTATAATCCGATCAACCAGATTGTGGGCTACTTGCTCTCCGGCGATCCAGCCTTCATTCCGCGACATAACAATGCCCGCAGTATGATTCGCAAGCGGGAGCGGGATGAGTTGATCGAAGAACTGGTTCGCAGTTACCTGCAGCAGCATAAATGATCAGAATCATGGGATTGGACTACGGAGACAAGACGATCGGAGTAGCGGTCAGCGACGAGTTCGGTTGGACGGCGCAGGGCGTGGAGACGATTCGAAGGAAGAAACCCGAGGATGATCTAACTCGACTCGGTGAAATCATACAACAGTATGACGTTACCGAGATCGTAGTCGGGTTACCCAAGAATATGAATGGTACAATTGGTTCAAGAGGCGAAATTTGCATGGCATTTGCCCGCACTTTGGAAGAAACACTACAGTTACCTGTACATCTTTGGGATGAAAGGCTAACAACGGTTTCTGCGCAACGAACCCTGATTGAAGCCGATGTAAGTCGAAAGAAACGCAAGTTGGTTATTGATAAGATGGCCGCTGTGTTGATTTTGCAAGGCTTTTTGGACTACAAATCGAAAAGGTGAGGTGCGCCATGGCGAACGACGACAAAAACTTAGAAGAACCGGAAATCATTTTTATTCCGGATGAAGATGGTAACGAGGAAGAGTTCGAAGTCATTATGAAATTCGAGCTGGATGATTCGGATAAGAAGTACATGATGGTTGTTCCTGTGAACGGGGACGAAGAAACCGACGAAGTATATGCATTCCGCTACGAAGAAGAAGGCGACGATCTGCAGCTCTTCACGATTGAAGATGAAGAAGAGTGGGATATGGTCGAAGAAACGTTCAACACTTTGGTTGCTGAGTTGGAACAAGAGGACAAGGAATAATGAGTGCGAACTCATTTCCAAACGCCGTTGAGGTCCGTGTTCTGAGGGATCTGTACGGGAAAGACATCGTCCTGTTCGATGAACAGGGCGAGTCAACGGTCCATCGCATCATGACCGAATTCGAGCTTGAGTCCCAGATCTATGCCGCCCTGCAATCGGAAGCGCTTCGCAAGGAACACGAGGTAGCTCTGTTCAAGGTAACGGTAAGAGATGGAGAAGAGCCTGAGCTCGAGACGATCGAGGACGATGACGAATGGGAGACGGTTTCCGAGATTGTGGACGACCGGATGTTTCCTTCTAACTGAACGGAACCGTTCCGACATGAAGTGAAGAGTTGACGAACGAGCGGTGCTGAGCCGCTCGTTTTGTAATGTTACAGGGGACTGATACGATGAATAAACGTGTAAAATGGATAGTAGGAACACTCCTCGTACTTCTTCTGCTTGTTGCTGGTGCAGTGGTAGGGGGCGGCTTGTATGTGTCTTCCTCGCTGAAGCCGGTAGAAGCTCGTGACGAGGAAATAGCCTTGACGATTCCGGTCGGTTCCAATTCTTCGCAAATCGCTGATTTGTTGGAGCAGGAAGGGCTCATTCGCGATGCCATGATTTTTACAGTATACTTGAAGTATAAAGGTGAAGGCTCGAAGTTTCAGGCAGGGAACTATGTGTTTCGACCGGGAACTTCCCTGTCTGAAATTATCGCCCGATTGAATCAAGGCGATACGGTGAAAGAGGACATGTTTCGGTTCACGATTCCCGAAGGGTTCACCGTCTTGCAGATCGCAGACAAGCTGAGCGCACAGGGCATCGTCAATCGAGAATCATTCCTGCAAGCCGCTGATGCCAAGTCTGCTTTCTCAGCGGGTCATCCATGGGTCGCACAGTTGAACGAGGAAGCAGCGCTTAAGCACCGGCTAGAAGGGTATATGTTCCCGGAGACGTATGAGATGAAGAAGGGCAGCACGGAGAAGGAAATTATAGACCTGATGCTGCAGGAGATGGATCGTAAGCTGGACACACTGCCTGCCAATTGGCAGGACTCACTCAAGGCGAGCGGATTCACGTTCCATCAGTTGCTTACAGTTGCTTCGCTAGTAGAACGCGAGGTTGTGGTCGATGAGGAACGTGCTCTGGTCGCTGGCGTCATCCTCAATCGACTGAAACAGAATATGAAGTTGCAGATCGACGCAACGGTTCAGTATGTGCTGGACAAGCCGAAGGAACGACTGTTCGAGAAGGATCTCCAGATCCAGAATCCATATAATACGTACTGGATAGCGGGCTTGCCGCCCGGACCCATTGCTAGCCCAAGTCTGAAGTCGATTCAGGCGGTGCTGACCCCGGCTAGCACGGACTTTTTGTTCTATGTCACGAAGAAAGATGGCTCGAGTACGCATTATTTTGCCAAAACGTACGAACAGCATTTGAAAAATATTGAGCTAAGCAATAAGAAGAGGTGATTCGCTTGTCAGGGACGACTTACAAGCCGGAGCTGCTGGCTACAGCTGGCTCCTTAGAGGAATTGATTCGGCTGATCGATGCAGGGGCCGACGCTGTGCAGATTGGAGACCCGCGCTTCGGGATGCGGTTACCCGGTAACTTCCCTCCAGGCGATACGGCGGAAGCGGTTCGCTATGCGCATGTGAAGGGTGCTCGTGTCTATGCCGTCTGCAACAACATTATGGATAACGCCGTGTTGCCGGAGCTTCCCAGCTACTTGAAGTTGCTGCACGAACCAGGCGTGGATGCGGTCACGTTCGGCGATCCGGCTGTGTTGATTGCGATGAAGCAAGCCGGCGTCTCGATCCCGTTACACTGGAACGCCGAGATGACATCCACGAATTATGTGACGGCGAATTATTGGGGAACGAAGGGCGCTTCCCGGGTCATTCTGGCCCGTGAACTGAACATGGAGCAAGTGCTGGAATTCAAGCGTCAAGCCAAACTTGAAGTACAAGTGCAGGTTCATGGGATGACGAACATTTATCATTCCAAGCGGTCACTCGTCAGCAATTACTACGACCATCAGGGTCAGGATCCGACAGATGAGAATCTGGGAGCGGACCGCAAGCTGTTCCTGATCGAAGAAGAGCGTCAAGACGAGCGATACCCGGTCTACGAAGACCGCAACGGAACGCACATCATGAGTTCGGATGATATCTGTATGGTGGAGAGCATTCACGAGCTGCTGGAGGCGGGTATTGATAGTCTGAAGGTTGAGGGAATGCTGAAGTCGGCAGATTACAATGAAGTTGTTGTCCGCTGCTACCGACAAGCGATCGATGCTTATATGGCTAACCCGGCGAATTACTCTTTCGACGAGGCCGCGTGGCTGGATCCGATTCGGGAGCTGCAGCAGCCGGAGCGGGAATTGTCGTTCGGTTTCTTCTACAAAGAACAAGTGTATTAATATAGGTAAGTAGTAGGTAAGGCTAGGCTAAGGCTGTAACAGAGAGGTGAAGAACATGGGAATATGGGTAAAAGAAAAAGATACTGTCGCGGTTAACGGGAAGCGTCGCTTGCCTCCTAAGCCGGAGCTGCTAGCGCCGGGCGGTAGCTTGGAGAAGTTGAAGTTCGCCGTCCGCTATGGGGCAGATGCTGTATATATAGGCGGGCAGAAGTATGGGCTGCGCTCCAGTGCAGACAACTTCACCTTCGAGGAAATGCGTGAAGGGGTCGAGTTCGCCAAGCAGTACGGTGCGAAGGTGTTCGTGGCCGCTAATATTTATGCTCACAATGAGGACATCGAGGGCATCGAAGATTATCTCCGCAACTTGCAGGAGGCTGGCATTGCCGCTATTATCGTGGCTGATCCGGCCATTATCGAGATATGCAAGAAAGCAGCGCCTAAGATAGAGATTCACTTGAGTACCCAGCAGTCGACGATGAATTGGCAAGCTGTGCAGTTCTGGAAGGACGAAGGTGTGCATCGTGTCGTCTTGGCACGGGAAGCGAACATGGAAGAGATCGAAGAGATCAAGCAAAAGGTCGATATCGAGATCGAGACGTTCATTCATGGTGCCATGTGCAGCTCCTATTCGGGCCGCTGCGTGTTATCCAACCACTTCACAGACCGCGATTCGAACCGTGGCGGCTGCTGTCAGTCGTGTCGATGGAAGTACGATCTGTTCGAAGACGGCGGGATGAATGTCGAGACGCTCGTCTCTGAAGAAGCAGCTATGGCAGACGAGACGCTGCGGCGATTCAAGCAAGGCGCCCAGGATGTGGCGTTGTTCCCGAACGAAGATCCGTTCATGATGAGCGCCAAGGACTTGTGTATGATCGAATATGTGCCGCAGATGATCGAATCCGGTGTAGAGAGCTTCAAGATCGAGGGACGGATGAAGAGCATTCACTATGTGGCGACCGTCGTCAATGCTTATCGTCAAGCGATCGATGCCTATTACGAAGATCCAGACAATTATAAGCTGAATCCGGCTTGGGTGGAGGAAATCTACAAAGCGGCTAATCGTCCGTTGAACACCGGTTTCTTCTTCGACGATCCAGATCATGAAGACCACATCTTCGGACCGGAGGACAAGCGGGTCGATTTCGACTTCGCCGGACTCGTGCTGGCGTATGACGAAGCGACCGGCATTGCGACGGTTCAGCAACGTAATCATTTCAAGCCAGGGCAGGAAGTGGAGTTTTTCGGTCCGGGTGGGACGTTCTTCCAGCAGAAGGTTGGGACCTTGTGGGACGAAGCGGGCCAAGAGCTCGATGCTGCCCGACACCCGCTGCAGCCCGTACGCTTCAAGGTGGAACATCCTGTGAAGGAATTCGATATGATGCGTAAGCAGACAGGGAAGAAGAAGTAATGGCGATAGGGTTTCGCGGGTTTTCGCGTCGTGCGTGAATGAAGTGACGTTAATTGACGCGCCGTTAGTGACGTTCATTGAAGTAAGTGAATTGATGTGAAGTAAAGTGATGGGTCCTTTCGTGTGAATAACCTATCCGGCATCCTGCCGGATGGGTTATTTGTTGTAAGGCTAGGTTTGCCCACCCTGTGCTCTGCCTTTGCATTAGTTGTATAACTGGAAATCCTCCTGCTAAATGTGGCGCTAGCCCTGAAATTAGGTATTTACCTGGAAAACATCCTGTTATTATTAGCCAATTTATCAGAAAAGAGCAATTCCCTCGAAAATAGCTAGAGGTTTTCCAGGTAATCTGCGTAGATCGCTTCAAATTCAGAAATTAGCGGGAGGTATTCCAGTTAGCACCTAAAGTGAACAGTACATTTCTCCCATATCCGTGAGGGATGGTCCTTTTTGTTGACGTAGTATAGAGTAGAACCAGACATCCTACGATTCTGAGGTGCTTCGATGGAACTACCGGATTATGAGTTGGTTGAACAACTGAAGAGACGAGATGCTGCCGGGTTGGGGCGGTTGATGGATATGTATGGAGCTCATGTGCTTGGACTCGTCACCAGAATGCTTCATGGGGTTTGCCCGAAGGAAGATATCGAGGAATGTGTAAGTGATGCATTCATAGCAGGGTGGCATAGGATCGAGGAGTATGATTCAGGTAGAGGAACCTTGAAGACGTGGTTGCTTATACTAGCCAAATACAAGGCGCTCGATTACCGCAGGAAACGTACCATTCGACCAGATATGCAAGTACTGGAGGAAGATTCACCCGACCGTGCGAATACAGAACATGCTGTGCTGATGAAGGAAGAGCAAGAAGAGCTCATTCGACTAATCGATTCATTGGATGAACCGGACCGAACGATATTTTACAAGCGTTACTTCTATTACGAGTCACTGGATACGATAGCGGAGAGCTTGGGGTTAACTCGCAAAGCGGTTGAAAGTCGGCTTGGGCGTACGAGGAAACGATTAAAGCAGAGGCTGGACCCGATCACCAAGGAGGAGATGTCGTGAGCATACAGGATGAGAAGCTGGTATTCAAATGGACCGATCAGTTGGATGTCTCCCAAGCCGAGGTAGGGGACATAGAGGTTGGAGGAGTGGAGCGCGATGATGAGCGGCTTGCCTTGATCAAAGCTCGTACTTTCGCTAAGCTTGGCCTTTCAGATACTGGAATTACCATTAGCCAGGTCGAGCGATCTGCTACGTCGAATTCATCGTCTCCTGGTACGCCTGTCGATCTGCACATCCGCCCCGTTAAGCGAAGCAATTGGAAAATGACTTTAGCCGCCTCCATACTCGCTATCGTGTTAATCGCTTCCGTTGCTCTAGTCTCCCCAGAGGTGCGGGCCCAAGTGCGAAAAGTGATTCAGTTTATTCCGGGCTTCGCAACTGTGCAACAATTCGGTGATGATCATGTCCGCTATGTGCTGCCCACCTCGATTGTGAAGATGTTCGGAGAGGGCCGACTTGAGATTAGGGGCATCCAGATCGGCGACAAACTATCCCAGATTTCGATAACGGGTAGTCGAGTTCCATCCTTCAAGTCATTGGAATTGGTGAACGATAAGGGGGATCGGTATGCGTTCGGGTTCAGTACGCTGCAATATGCGAGAGAATGGATGGGAGGTTACTATTACAGAGGGCCGATTCGGATAACGGATGGGATGGAGTTGGTGATCCCGGACGTTGCCGAGCGAATACCGGTTACCCTTGAGCATGCAGGCCAGGCAGACCGTATTGAGGACCTTGGCAGCACGGCGATTATGGAAGGAATCAGCTTAACGGCTGTAACTGCACCCGTTGAGGGGGAACGAGTCAAGGTGACGCTTATTTCCCAATTGCCACCCGACTCGCGGTTGGAAACATATGGATTCGGTCCGTACGACTATATGGATCAGCCTAGATTGACATCCGAGTCCGGTCAAGAGCTTACGATTCATCGGGATGCAGCTTATCCGGGAAAGAACGAGTTCTATTATGATCCTATAGCTGAGCAGCAAGCGGTCAAACTGAATATACCTAGCATGCTGCTAGATATACAAATGAAGAAGCCCTTGGTGATTCGTGTACCAATTCCTGCTGATGGGCAGCTCGATGTTCACAAGCAGGTATCGATTCTGGGCTTCCCTGTGGACATTGTGAAGACGGAACGAGTAAGACAGAACCAGAACGGATTGCCTGTCGATAATGTTCGCGTATATTTCGATCCTCGTTATGATGTGGCTGCTGCTCAATCGTTGTTAATGTTTAATGTGGAGATTAACGGGATAAACGGTGGTTATGAGACGAAGTTTGACGAGGCTACCGGTGCGATCGAATTCATGGAATTCCCGATCCAGCCAGAGAATAAGAAGCAGTACTCGTTTACGGTAAAAGAAGGGCAAGTGCTGTACCGGGGTCCTTGGCAGCTGGAGTGGGCAAGTCCTGCAGCCTCACTGGCCGGCAAGTAATTGTAGTCCTAATCTCACGCTGCTATGGTCATGATTCGCTGTCAGGTACAGGGCTTAAGCTTTTGTACGCGGCGTTTCAAACTCGCAAGGAAGTTCGAATAGCTTATGCTCATTGAGAAATGGCTGGGCTATGGATCGCGGCAGGACTCCATAGCCCGCTCCCTGGAGCAGCAAAGTAAGCATGATCGTGGAGTGATCGGTTTGGAAACTGCGGCCCCCACTCAATATGACATTATTTTGGTGAAAGGATTGATGATATGGCTCACGAGGTAGTGATTGAACAACTGGACACTATAGGAGAACATGGGGATGAGCTTGCGGAGCTACTGATTCGGGTAGTGGATGAGGGGGCGTCGATTGGCTTCCTGCCGCCGCTCAGCTTAGCAGATTCGATGAACTACTGGGAGTCGGTACCAAGCTCTGAAGTGGTGCTACTCGTTGCTCGGATCAACAATCTGATCGTCGGCAGTGCTCAGCTACATCTGTGTATGAAGCCTAACGGTAGTCACAGAGCCGAGATCGCCAAGGTCATGACTCACCCTGATTATCGACGGAACGGTATTGGTCGTGCTTTGATGCTACAGGCTGAACAAGCAGCCAAGCAGGCGGGAAGGTCATTACTAGTTCTCGATACAAGAGAAGGTGACCCTTCCAATCAGCTGTATGCCTCACTTGGCTATGTTCAGGCTGGACGCATTCCTAATTATGCGAAATCTGCCGATGGTTCATTAAGTGCAAAGATCTTCTACTATAAAATGTTGGAAAAAGGGATTGTAGATTAAAAGGAAATAAAGGTCGATCAGTTGAATAAATATAGGGGTTGTCGAGGTGGAAAAAGACCTTAATCGTAATTGTCCTCGTTGTTTCGGATTTTCTGCTCAATGATGAGCTCGGCTTCCGTCTCGAAGTTCAAGTGCAGCGGCTCAGGCAGCGAATGCATCATCTCTGCGACTAAGGGGAGTGCGAGAAAAACCTCTAAAGTTTGCGGTCTTGGATCTAATGACTGGAACCATTCTCTAACTTCATCGATGAACTTGTAGAATGAAGACTCGAATTCATTGGCGGTCGCTTCTGCTTCATCATGTTGCGCTCCCGACAAGGATTTCCAGTTGTTTAGAGTGGTATGTAAGGATTGCATCATTTTTGTAGTATTCACACGTTGGCCTCCGAACGTTTGATTTTGGCTGGCTGACATCCGGCGGAACACTCAATTATTAGAGTGACCCGTTGTCGACTGTATTTTATCACACCCATGAAACTAGGAACAGACGGACTCCAATTGTCTGATATGGTGAACTATTCATGTCGAATCAAATAAAGCTGGATATCGACGTAGAGCAACGGTTCCGCGATGAAGTGGAGCCACTTGCAGCTGGACTACGTATACAATGTATCCGCCTGACCGGTAACGAATGGAATGCCGATGATTTGGTGCAGGAGACGTTGATGAAAGCTTATCGAGCCTTGTTGAACGATGCTTCCCGACCCGTGACCCGGGCTTTCCTGTATACGATTGCCAAGCGCACCTGGATCGATATGTTCCGCAGATCGCGGCTTCCGGTTTCTTCAGTGCTTCCGGACTCGACTATGATCGGGATCGAGACGAATCGTTCGCTTCCGGAAGGATTGGAGCTCAGAGAGGCGCTGGAAACCGTACTGCACCGGCTTCCGGCCAGACAAGCTACAGTTTTGCTGCTGATGGATGTGTACGCTTTCACGGCCAAAGAAACCGCCAAGCGGATCGACGCTTCCGAAGGGGCCGTTACGATGGCGCTCAGCCGGGCCCGGGCGAATGTGAGACAACTACTGGCCGATGGAGCTCATGAGACTGTGCTGCCTCGGTCTGTAATTGCTTCCGCAGGATCTGCAGCTAACCAGGGGTTCATCCAATCGTTAGTTCGCGCCTTCGAACGACATGACCCCGATCGTATGATTCGGGCGTATTTGCAGCTCGGAAGCTCGGGCTTGGCAATCAGCAGGATAGGCAAAGTTGGAGAGGTGTTACAGTTCGTCATTCGTGATCCGAATGGCATCGAGATTATGATTTATACGAAACGATAATATATTTTTGGCGTGACCGTTAGGATCGTCTGCAATTGTGCGTTTAGTAGAAGGAGTAATCAAAATTTGAATGGAAGGAGAATGTATGTGAATTCCACATTTACAAGCATCGGCACAGTCCGGATTCCTGTATCCGATGTAACCAAGTCTGTGAAGTGGTACCGAGAACGACTCGGATTGACACTGATTCGTTCGGACGACCACGAGGCAGAGTTGAACGTCTACGGGGGTGGAACAACCGTCACACTTTACAAGGAAGTGCCGACTCAACCACTTGGGGTTCTGGATGATGAGGGGTGGACGACGGTATTCAACCTACGCACACTTGATCCCGCTGCGACACGGTCCTTGTTGAATGACAGAGGGTGTGAGACCTACGCTTGGCTGGAAGGCAAGTATGTGACGATCTTTCAGATCAATGATCCTGATGGAAATCGGCTAGGGCTTTGCTATGAACGCCTGGCATCGCCATATTACCGTGAGACGCCATGGAGAACAACTCTGCTGGACGGTGTGAATGCACTGTTCGTACCGGTGTGCGATTTGGAACAGTCGCTCGAATGGTACACGAATATGCTGGGCTTCACCGTGACGAACCGTTGGAACAACGGAGCGGATCTACGGCTGGGTGAAGAAGAGACACTGCTGACCCTACTCGTGTATGGGGATTCGGCGCAAGTGTATGCTGAGAAGGGCGGAGTTTCCAAACGAGCTTACTTCTGCATGCTGACAGACGACTTGCAGGAGACGCACCGGCAGCTGCGCGAACGGAATGGCCGTCCAACCGATATTGTGACGACGAGGCATCAATTGTCTTGTGAAATAACAGATCCGAGTGGTATCCGTATAGCCATCGCTTCTCGTGTGCCGGTCATGGCTTAATTATAACGGAAAAGGAATGGTGTGGATTCGATGAGCATCGGCGTTCTAGGAGAAAAGCCAGGCGTTACGTTGCATGTGAGAGACGTGAAGCGTGCCGCTGCATGGTATAGGGAACATCTAGGGATGACGGAAGGTCCAACCGATGGCAAGTATTATGCGGAGTTGCATGCGAATGGCAAGTTTCTGTTCCATCTAATCCATGCAGAAGATGCTGCTCCGTTGGCGCATCCGACGATCCAATTGCAATCTGATGATATAGAGCGTACGCATGCAGCGTTGACTGCGGCGGCTGTACAGGTTACACCCATCCATTGGAACACCGATAACGCCGGGTTTACTTTTTACGGACGGGGACGGCAACATCATGGGGATGGGGCAGCATTTCGAGTATCGGATCAAGGAGTTACCGGAGTTAAGGTTGGCAGGCGTATGTATCGATGGGGATCGTGGTTCAGCTGAAACGTGGATGCAGAACATACAACAGGTCGAGCAAGAGATCCCGCGAGGCAGTCGAAACAGATTGGTCGTCGTGAGTGATGATCGTGCGGAACCGCAAGTGTTCATTGGGTATCACTTAGCAGGTGCGGATGAGAAATGGCCGCAAGCCTTCGACCTGCTCGTCGTTCCTGCTCAGCGATATGGGCTGAAATGGCACTATGGAGCTGCTTTGGACACTTGCACAACGTACGAGGTACTCGACCGCTGCTTAGCCGATCAAGGCTGGTCCGCACATGACAAGCTGCGAATAGAGTTTCATCGTCGGCCATTCCGTTGGGAAGAGACGGAAGCTGATTTGTATACCAACATTGAAGGAGATGGCAAACATGACTGAACAATCCATGGCAAGCAGTCCACGCCAAGCCGAACCCGTACGTCTGGAGAAGCTGGCAGAAATGAAGATGGTCGGGTTCCCGCTCATCGTATCGTTCAAGGATGGTGATTTCAGCAAGATCGGGAAGACCAAGCAATTGTTCATGGAACGTAAGGATGAGATTCAACATGTGATAGACCCGGAGACGTATTGGGCACCATGGTATAGCTGCGAAACGATGTTTACATACTTTTACTGTATGCAGGTTCAAGAATTGTCTGATATTCCGGAGGGAATGATGGGTTTCACAATAGCAGAGTCCACTTGCGCAGCGGTATATTATGATGGACTGCATCCGATGAACCCTGATCCGTACGAATCGCTTGCCCAATACAGGAAAGAGAACGGGCTTGCTATTCATGAGAAGAAAATGATACTGGAGAAATATCGGTTCGACAAAGTGTGCACGCCTCAAGAATGGGTTACAGTGGACGTGTATGGACCTGTAAAAGAATAGTTGGTGCTGAATAGAAAGCCGGACTTTCCTTGTTCATGCAAGGGAGTTCCGGCTTTCAACATGGTCGGATGGTGTTATCGCAATGGCGCTGTGGTGTGGCCAACGAACAATTCGCCTTGTATTCGAGTATGCTCGAATGGGAGGGTAGGATTCGATAGCCGCCACAGCATACGGTCGGCAGCGCGGTAGCCTGTCTCTCTGATCGAGAGGAGCGGTCGGGTGAACAGGGGAAGAGAATCATGCTGCTCATGCAAAAAGCCAATGAAGGAAACGTGCTCGGGAACTTTCAATTGCAGCTCCGCGCATATGGTGAGTACATCCACGACTTCCCCGTGGATGCCGCAAATAATCGCGCTGGGTGCATGTTGCACGATCTTACTGCGCATATCCTCGATCCATTGGGAGCGGTTCGATCGTTCGCCGATTGAATGAGCGACCGGATCAACAGCGGTTCCGAAATCCCGCATTGCTTGCTGGAAAGCTTGCCAGCGCAAGATGAACCCGCGTTGTCCATAAGTATCTCCCACATACATCAACTTACGGTGTCCGATACTTCGGAGGTAATCGACGGCTTGGTACGTCGCTTCATAGATGTCCCAGATGACGCTATCCACGCGGGTACCTGAATGTGGAAAATTGAGCAGAATCTTAGGCACAGGCAGTCGAAGAAGGTGCTGCTCCCATGCTCTGGGGACGATGCTAGGCGCTATGAATATACCGTCGGCAAACTCGATGCCATTCTGTTCGATCCACCCTGACATCGCGGGCTCGCGTATCGACTCGGGTAATCGAACTAACTCGACCTGATGACCGAATGACTCGAAACGTTCGTGCAGTCCTTGGAGTAGCAGACGGTTATAGCTGACGGACTGTTGAGTCTGAACGAGCAGGAATCGTCGGCGTTCGTTCGGATAGGGTGCGATGAATTCCGCTCGCATGCTGCGAATTTGGTCATTGGTGAAGTAGCCGAGTTGCTCGGCCGTCTGCATGATGAGCTTCCGCGTAGATTCGGCCATGCCGGGCTTGCCTTTAATCGCTTTGGAGACGGTCTGGACCGTCAAGCCGAGCTCACGTGCTATCGTCTGTTGCGTAATCGTCTTGCGAATGGGCATGATGAACTACCTCGTTATGTTACTTGGATTCGTAATCCTATCGTACCATGAATCTGTTTTTAACTTAAACAAAAATTAAACTAGTTCAGGTCGCCATACTTCCTATAATGAGGGTATACACATTGTTTGGAGGCGATTAATCAAATGTCACAGCAAGTTAAGCGTACGATTAGCGTATCATCGGAGCTTCCAGTCTCCTATACGCCGGATGTAGTTGTCCTAGGGGGCGGCGCATCGGGTATTGCAGCTGCTATTGCTGCTGCCCGTAACGGCGCAGATACGCTGCTCATCGAGCAACGGGGTTATTTAGGCGGTATGGGGACGGCGGCATTAGTGCCAGCCTTCTGCCCTTATACGGACGGCAAGAAGCCGGTCATTCGTGGCATTGGGCTGGATCTGTTGGAGAAGATGAAACAAGCTTCGGGTGAGACGTTCTTGAGTCTCTATAAGGAGCGGTTGGATTGGGTGCCGATCGATGTAGAGACGTTGAAGCGGGTGTATGACGAAGAAGTGTTAGCCAGCGGAGCTAAGGTTCTGTTCCATACGATCGCGGATCAAGTGCTGCTGGATGGCGACCGTATTACGGGTCTAGTTATCAGCAACAAGACCGGTCGCTCGGTCGTACAAGCGAAGCTGTACATCGACGCTTCGGGCGATGCTGACTTGGCTGCGCTGAGCGGTGTGCCGTTCCAAGTCGGAGGAGAGCAGGGGGAGCTGCAGCCTGGGACGATGTGCTATATCGTGGCGGGGGCGGATAAAGCCAAGTTCGTTAAGTATTTGCAGGAGACCGGACAGAACGGACAGCTGGAGCAGACCGTGATCGAAGCGCAGAAGAACGGTGATCTTCCCGAGGGCCGCAAGCGAATATCAGGGATAGCTTGGGTAAGCGACACGATCGCTGGCTTCAACTTCGGGCACGTCTTCGGCATCGACGGGACGAAGGCGGAAGATTTGACCCGCGCTGCGATTGAAGGACGCCAGTTGATCCTCAGGCAAATCCAGTTCTTGCGTAAGTATGTAGGCGGCTTCGAGCACATCCATCTCGTGCACTCCGGCGATCAGATTGGAATCCGTGAAACCCGCCGTATTGCTGGCGATTATACACTCGTTGTGGAAGACTTCTTGACCATGCGTACGTTCGAAGACGACATTGCCCGCAACTCGTACTTCATCGACATTCATCTGGCCAATTCCAGCAGCACGATGGTCGTCAAGCATTTGCCTAAGGGCGAATCACATGGCGTTCCTTACCGTTGCATGCTGCCGCAAGGCAAGTCGAACCTGATCGTAGCGGGACGTTCCGTCTCGTCCGACCGCCCGGTGCAAGGCTCGCTGCGCGTCATGCCGAACTGCTTCGCTATGGGCCAGGCGGCCGGTACGGCGGCCGCGATGGCCAGCATCGCTGGAAGCGGCTTCCGCGAGGTGCCGGTGCCGGAGCTGCAGCGGAAGCTTATCGAGCAGGGAGCGTGGCTGGGCGAGCATCCAGGCCGTGCAAGTGCTGTGGCGCTTGTAGGGGCAGGAGCCGCCGTACAATACGACGATGAGGCGTAGCTTTAATTCGTCGTATTGCGGCTCAGGGAGTGACTTTGAACAAGTTAAGCGAACTTTTCCACGAAGGACCTCTGAAGCGAATCTGCTGCAGAGGTTTTTCGTTTTCTTTCACTCTACAATGGATTTTATGGATACAACCGCGACGCATAGAAGGCGTACATGGAAGTGTACCGGTTGATGAGGTAAAATATTTACAATACACGGCGCGAGATAATCGATACAATTCGAATAAACAGGTGATGGGAGGGCGAGGTATCGTGGTTACAGCCGATGAAGCGCGTCAGGTTGCGCTATCCATGCCGGAGGCAGAGGAACATGATCATTGGGGGAAGCCGTCATTCCGGGTCAGGAATAAAATTTTTGCCGTAATTCAGGAAGACGGGGTATCGCTTGTTGTGAAGTGTACGAGGGATGACAGGGCGGCTTACACGACGCTGGACCCCGATGTGTACAGCGTACCTACGAGCTTCTCCAATCTGAATTACATGGTCGTCCGTATGGACTTGATCCCGTGGGAGGAACTTCAGGGTATCATAATCCAAGCTTGGCGCTGCGTCTCGCCTAAACGATTGATTGCCGCTTATGATGCGGCGGCTTCGGCTAACTATACCGATTGACCGATCCGAACGGCATCGTCGGTCCCGAGACGCTCGGCAACACCTCAGTCGGCATTCATCTGAAGGTGGACGATGCCGATCAGCTCTATAATCAGACTGTCGCCGCAGGTGCGGTAGTTGTGTCGCCAATGGCCGATCAGTTCTTCAGTGAACGGGCGGGTTCTGTGAAGGATCCGTTCGGTCACCACTGGCTGATCATGACTACCATCGAGGATATATCCCCGGAGGAAATGCAGAAGCGCTATTCAGCGATTCATGAACAGTGAGGTCGCGGCTTCATCGTGGTATAATGGTATTGATGTATGGAAGATGAGGTGATGTGACGCCATGAAGAAGAACAAGCAATCTTTTACCCCGAAGCCCAAATCAGAATCCGACGACAAGGCTACAACGTTAAAGGATTTGTTGAAACCAGAAGTGCTGAGCAAGCTAAAGGCACAGGCGGACGGAATGAAGGCGGAGGAAGCGAAACGCAAGGAAGATATTCGCATAGCAGCGGATGAAGCCCGTAGGGCAGAACTGAAGCGGCTGGAGAACGATTTTGAGCATTTACTCAATAACAGCAATGGCAAGGACTGGAGTAAGTATAAGTAATGTCGGATGTCAAGAACATATTCGTACAAGAAGCCGCTTATTGCGGCTTTTTTCAAATTAACGATATAGGACAAGAACTCTTGAAAATTAATAGGATTGGAGACATTTGACTGTGATTAGAAAAAATTTTTTGGGTAAAGAGTTTGAGGTAGATTGTGTTGGCTGCTCCATAGTAGAAGGAACATTTGAAACCCCAGGAGGGTTTATTTTTCAATCTAACCATTTCCTTTTGCATCAAGATCCAGAAATACCAATTGAAGGATTTTTTTGCATCTCATCCAAAAGACATTTTAAGTTTTATTATGAAATGAATTCAGATGAACAAAAAGAACTAAGTACCTTGATTTTTCGCGCTAGGGAGATAGCTTGCAAAATTAATCCCTCTATTGAATACTCAATCATTTTCGAAGAACGTTCGAAGCACTTTCATATATGGTTGTTTCCAAGATTAGAATGGATGAATGAATTTCCTAATTCACTTTCATCAATTAGAGATGTAATGAATTATTCAAGAAGCAATCACACAAGTTCAGACCATATATCAAAGATTCTAAATGTCGTTGAGAGAGCCAAAGAAATTGTTAAAGATTTTTAAGGTGTTCAAATAAAGATGAATAGAGTGAGATGGATTACGACAACTGCTACGACACTTTATGTCGTAGCAGTTGTTTTACAATTAGGGGGCGATACATTTACAAGAAGAAAAGAGGGTCATGTCCAATGGCAAAAACCAAACGTGGACGCATACTCTGGAGTCTACCTTCGCGTGGACGAGGTACTTGTCCGATCTGCAGCGCTACAAGAATCAAGCTGCTGTATCCGCGTGCAAGAACTGAAGGGACACCTGTGAAGGTGTGCAAGCGTTGCGCCCATGCTCCACAGACTAAAGTCGACGCGATTACCGGTTCCTGATTGACGGTGCTTGTTGATCATCTCGTGTGGTTCAAGTCACACAGATGCATGAACGGCACCTTTTCTCTGTATACCCTTATCGCTTATAATCGCAACATACGATGGCATCGGTTCAATAAGAGAAGGGAGTTCGATTCGCTTGAGTAACATGCATCGAATTCATTGGTTTGATACTCAGGTTAGAGCGGGCAACTACCCGAACAGTAACCATCTGGCGGAGCAGTTCGAGATCTCGAAGCGTCAGGCCCAACGCGACCTGGAGTATATGTCGACATCGCTGCGTGCTCCACTGCTCTATGTGTCTGGTAAACGCGGCTACTGCTATGAGGACGTCACCTATGTGCTGCCCCACCTCTACATAACGGAAGAAGAGAAGAAGGTGCTGCAATTTCTCGCCTATCGGTACCGTCAATATAAACACGATCATGCCGATTCCATTCATCGAATTGCGGATTTGCTGGAGCGGTTTACAAAGGATCAGCAGGTGGACGACCGTACTCGGTTGCCAGTATTTCACGCGAATCCGAAGCTGATGCAACACGTCCAACTGCTGTCGAATGCGATTGAACAGCGGTTCGTCGTMCTGATTACGTACCGGGAATCCACAGAAGAAGATGAGTTCCAGCAGCTGCGGGTACATCCGTATACCCTGATTGCGCACTATTATGATGATTCAGTTCTGGCTTTCTGTGAACAACGCAATGTACAACGTGCGTTTCGCCTGGATCGAATATCAAGCGTTACCGTAACGGACTGCGTATTCGAGAAGGAATCGATCGAGGCAGCAGGCGTGTTGGTGAATTATTCGCAACCTCGCAGAAAGCCGTTTACAGCCAAGATACGGCTGCAGAATCGAGTAGAAGGGCCGAGTTGGCACGGATATTCCATTCGGCCAGGAGCTCAAGCGGATGTATATGAGATCGAGTTTTATGAGGCGGATACGTTTGTGCAGCAACTGTTCGTCGCGGAATGGGAGCAGTTGCTTTCCCCAAAATGGCTGATCGAGAAGCTCCGGCAACACAGCAGCAGTATGGTCCGCCGTCTAACTGCGCATCAGGAAGGAGGGGGACGGAATGTCGAGCGTCCGATTGGATAATATCCAGATGAAGCGGGAATCCAAGTCGTTTACAGACAGCTTGTATGCGGTGCTTACAGCAGCGAACCGGTTCGAAGGCCCGAAGTATATGTTATCTGTTTTGAGCGGAATGGCTTTCAAATTCACCGTACACGAACGGCTGCTGTCCATGTCTGTATCGGCATACGGGCAGTGGGGGCAGGAACATCGGCCGGCAATCGATAATCTAGGCGTACTAACCGAGTGGGATGGAGGACGAACCCGACACCCGACGTTCAGCTACTACCAGAAGGAAGCCATACAATGGATTAAGCACTCTCTGGATCAAGGCGTTGGAGTGATTTACTGGATCCCGGAGTTCGGTGTCATTCACGGGTATGATGATGAGGATCAAGTATTGTTCGTCCAGGATGGTAAATCGCCGGAGTCTACTATCGTCCTGTATGACAATCTAGGGGTCAACACGACCCCGTT
The DNA here is from genome assembly GCF_056401635.1 of Paenibacillus sp. P4_E11. Lineage (NCBI taxonomy): Bacteria > Bacillati > Bacillota > Bacilli > Caryophanales > Paenibacillaceae > Paenibacillus > Paenibacillus sp. P4_E11. The sequence continues at coordinate 63,414 of NZ_JBFUIX010000022.1, forward strand.
CTGGTATGTGCAGACGGTAGGAGAACGCGTTGCCGTAGATAAGGCCGATATGGTGCTGGAATCACTTCGGCTGGCTATTCATGATTGGGATACCCCTCACAAAACATTACCGAATGTAGATATCGCCTCCGGCAAGCTGGCTTACGATTTCTTGATTCGGGGGCTTGCGAAAGGGGATTATGATGATGGAGGGGCTGTGTATATATTGGCCTCCTACGTGTATTCCCGTCGAGAGATCATTAGTTATCTTAGCGAAGTTCGGCATCTATGGCCGGAGCTTAACGAAGCTTACGCAACATATGGAGCGTTATCAGAGCTCTTAACAGGAATCGAGAGTTGTCTGGATACGAATAACGGGGTTCGGCGTGTTCAACCTTCGTATAAGAAATCGCTCTGTGAGCTTTTAGGAAAAGCACAATCGTTGGAGCATCAGGCAGTCGGTTATTTCCGTATGGTATCCAACCGGTATCCAGACTTGAAGCGATCGACAGTACCAAGGTGGGGGGTTCATACGCCCAAATAAGGAGTGTGACACGATGGGGAACGCGGCTAAGAGAAAGCAGTTGGCTGATTTGCGCCTTACAGTGGAGTCAAGGTCTTACGTAGATGCTATGCAAAGTATTATGAAACATCAGGGATGGACGGATCATCCGAAGTATATGCTCAGTGGAATGACGGCGTTGGGGTTTCGTTTCACCGTTCATCGACAATTAAGAGGCGACTCACCTACCGCCTACAATTGGATGGCAGATCATTTCCTGGCTGGCGATTTTATCGGGGTTACTTCCTCACAAGGTGCAGGCTTCAACTTCGACCCGACATTCCCCTTATACCAGCGACATGCCATAGAGCGGATCAAACAATCCATTGACCTTGGAACGGGTGCAGTCTTTTGGAAAGACGGCTTTGTGATCGCGATCGGATACGACGACGAAGCTGAGGTTCTCCTCTATTCGGATGGACAACGCGATGAGCCGAACACACTGCCCTACCGCGAATTCGGTTGCAACGCATCACCGTATTGGTACTATCAAGTGCTGGAGAGCAAGGTTGCACTAGTGGAGACTGACATCTATAAGGAATCGTATATGCAGGCCGTGCATAAATGGCGGTCGCACGATCCGCTGCTTCCAGAAGCGGAATATGCATGTGGCAAGCTGGCTTACGATGCGGTCATCCAGGCATTGCAGAAGGGTGTATTTGATCAGGCAGGGGCATGGGAAATCGTAGTCTGTCATGCGGCAGCAAGAAGAGATGTTGCGTTGTATGCGGAAACAGTTCGGCTGCATTGGCCGGAAAGCTCAGATGTAGCCTCTGCCTACGGAGCGTTGGCGCGTGTGTGTCAGCGCATGGTGCAAATAGCCGACGAGTCAGGGAAATCGAATCGGCTGATAGGGGCTGAGCTGACAGTGGACTTGGTCGTGCTGTTCCGGGAAGCGAAGGAGCTGGAGGAACAAGCGATCCAGGTGATTGAACGGTTGATGAGGGAAACGATCGATAATCGATTTCACGATATTGCGCTGCGATGAGCTGTTCGATCAGTTACAGTTACAAGAGACAGAAGTGTTACAAATCAATCTTGTCCCGTGATCGTGATACGGGGCTTTTTTGTAGTGTGGGGATTAATGGATATAGGAACACTTGTGCGAAAAGGGAGAATAAGGTAACATCTGATTAAGGAATATAGTAGCAGATTGCCACACAAAGAAAGGATAAAGATTATGTCCACGCCTATACTTGAAACAAATAGACTTCTGATCCGACCATACACAGAACATGACACAGAAGCCCTGTTCCCCATCCTGTCCGATCCATTGACGATGGCGTTCTGGCCTGCTCCATTCACAAGAGAGCAAACCGAGAGCTGGCTGCAACGAAGCATTCGATCGTATGAAAGCATGGATTTGGAAGATGGGGCGTGGAACTTAAAGCGAACAACATATTGATAGGCGATGTAGGCATCTTATTGGCAGAGATCGATGGGATACTCGAGCATGATTTGGGCTACATCATTCATTCTCCACACTGGAACCACGCTTATGCCACAGAAGCCGTTCAGGCTTGCCTGGACTATGGAATCGAACAATTCGGGCTGTTCCGCTTGTGCGCCAACATGCCGCAACACCATACGGCGTCTCGTAGAATAGCAGAGAAGATCGGCATGCGCTTCGAGAAGTCGTTTGAAAACCGCCGCAACCGGAACATCCTAACCTGCTTGTATGCAATGAATGTGAAGAAATAGCTGGGAATTGGTCGATGAGTGTCAGAAAAGAAACCGCGCTGGCATCCCATACATAGGGACGGTAATAGGATAGAGCGAGGTGTAACGATTGTCGGACATGATCGGGAACGCAGCAAATCGTATGGCTCTGGATGATTTGCAGGATGAAGAGCTTGTTCAGCAGGCGCGTTGCGGGGATTCGGCTGCCTTCAATGAGCTTGTTAGTCGGCATCGGGTGAAGGCCTTCACTTGGGCAACGCGAATATCCAGAGATCCTCATTTGGCGGAGGATATCGTGCAGGAAGCGCTGATCCGAGCCTTTCTCCATCTGGGCACATTGGTGCAAGATCAACGGTTCCTGGGGTGGCTGAAGGGCATTGTACGCAATCAGGCGCTGATGAAGCTGCGAAGAGGTGGGCCTCATGCCAAAGAAATGCCTATGTCTTCGTATCAGCTGCCAACTGTGAGACAAGTTGCGGTGGATCCCTATAACCTGGAGAGCATCATGGACTATTTGTTGACCAGAACGATAGCGAATGCAGCTACCCGTGATCCGTCTGATCCACAGCTGTTGATGGACCGGGAGGATTGGTATCGAATGGTGAAGGGATTGCTTCAATGCTTGTCTCCCCGAGACAAGAGTATCTTCGAAGCGCATTTCTTCCACGATTGTTCCCCTGACGAGATTGCCGAGCTATTCCAGATCAGCAAGGGCAACGTGTACAAGATCATTTCCCGATCCCGGCTTAAAATTCAGCAACAACGTCTTGCTTCCCTGATCCGTACCCATATCGAACAGCGAAAGGAAGACGGTTTCATGCCAACTCGGACATTGGATAGACATTTACTGATGAATGCTGGAGGATCTCTACTGTCGGGAACCGAAACGTTATACCGATTTATTAAGGTGAGGTTCCCCAGCTACACACTCCCCTATGTGGAGGGCTTTATGCTTAGTGCTTTTATACTGAACATTGAGAAGAAACGAGTGGACATGTCCAGCACCAATATGATCGATCGCAACTATCTCATTTATAACGGAATAATCAATTTGGGGCTTGAAGTTCGTTACGTGGAGGCATTTGATTTCGAACCGCCAGATGCTCAGTTAATGACAGAAGCGATCCATCTCGTTCAGCAGTCAATTGATCGAGGGATGCCAGCTATGGTTTGGGAGCTCCTGCGCAAGGAATTCGGCTTGATCTATGGCTACGACGATGACTTGCAGCAGTTCCAAGGAATCGATACACAGTCCGATGAAGCGGTGCCTTATGACAGGTTGGGTCGGTTGCAGACCCGTTCGCTCTTCGTTCTCGGGTTCCAGCATGAGGCGGCAATCTCCCCATCGGATGCGCTATGGCGGTTTTGTAAGATGATTAGTCGGCACGCGCGAGGCGGAGATCTGACCTTCACGGGATATGTGAACGGGTTGGCGGCATATGACACATGGATCGAAGTGTTCCGCAATCGGGCTATTGAACCCTTGGGTCACGCTTATACAATTAGTGTAGTGTTGCAGGCGCGTGAGCATGCGGTAAAGTTTCTGACGGAGATGATCCAGCTCTGGGAAGGGCGTACGGAAGAGTCGCGGAGCGATATTTGTGGATATCTGCAAGAAGCAGCATCATGCTATGCCCGTTCCGTAGACGCTTTGACCGCACTTGGACGAATGTTCCCGGCCCCAACAGGCGGAGAGCCTAACGATCCGGCTGTCATAGACGAGGCGATTGCGCTGTTGCAGAACGTAAGAGCAGCAGAAGAGGCAGGGGTGGAAGCGTTCGAACGACTGATGACGTACTTGCAAGATGAAGCGCCTCGCACGCATGTCCCGCCACTAGTTGAGAATCCGCCTCGGGCGTATGTGATGTGAAGGTTTTCCAATTGAGAGGAGCTGTCTATTTGAATCTTGCCAACAAGATTACAATTGCACGAATCGGATTAATTCCTTTATTTCTGTTATTCATGCATCCGTTTCCTATCTGGGCGAGCTCAGGATACAACTATGGCATGATATTGGCTGCGGCGCTGTTCCTGATCGCGGCCGCGACGGACAAGCTGGATGGCTATGTGGCTCGGAAATACAACCAGATCACGAATCTGGGCAAACTGTTAGATCCCTTAGCCGATAAATTACTAATCGCAGCTGCGCTGATTATGCTAGTGCAGGAACACCAGGTGTCCACATGGATTGCTTTTGTCATCATCGGTCGTGAAATTGTAGTTACAATGGTCCGCTTAGTGGCCACGGCCAAAGGGATCATATTGGCAGCGGATCGATACGGAAAGGTCAAGCTGGTTGTACAGGTAGCTGCTATCACTGCAGCGCTTCTGGATAACTATCCGTTCAAGCTGATCACCAGCTTCCCGATTGACGATGTACTGATGCTTGCAGCAGCTGGGTTGACGCTCTACTCTGGATACAATTATTTGCGATTATCTTATAAAAGCTTGATTTGAAGGGGGTGTGAAATAGATGCGAGTTACTGAGCTGGATGAGATGAAACTGATCGGACTCCGTGTGGTATGCCCTGGGGATCAATACGTAGTTGAAATTCCGAATGCCTCGCTTAGATTGATAGAAAGGCTGGAAGAAATTCACCATCTGATCACTCCAATCCGTTCTGTCGGGGCTTATGTAGTAGGAGATTATTCCGAAGAAGAGGACGGATACTGGGTCTGCGTGGAAGTATCGGAGCACACTCGGATTCCGGAAGGAATGGTTGCATTAACGGTTCCGCCTCAGGAGTATGCTGTCATCCGACACGTAGGACCGAATACCGGGATTTGGCAAACGTACGAAGTGCTGCATAAGTGGATGGAAAAGCAAGGGTACGGACGCAATCTTCGAGCTTGGCATTTGGAGATCTCGGACTATATGGGAAACAGCCGGCCAGAAGAGCTCGTTGTTGAGTTGTATGATACTATTGGATAATAGGGGCTAAGAGTAGGAGGCCAAGTTGATGAAGCAGATTGAGCAAATCAACAAGAACACATGGCGAATACCGTTAAGTCTACCGAATCAAAGCGATGTATTTGCGTATGTGATCAAAGGAAGGTTCGCGACGCTTATCGACTGCGGCCATCCATCCAGCAAGTCACAAGCTGATTTACGGTCAGGATTGGCAGCAGTCGGACTAGCCTTATCAGATATTAAGAAAGTCATCCTGACCCATCGTCATATTGACCATCTCGGAGCACTAGTAAGTGTGGAGGGTGGTCTGGAACACGCTGAAATCGTAGCTCACGAAGGGCCGACACAGCCGATTGTGAACCTGGACTCTATCGACCAAGTAATCCGATATGTTCCTGATAATTCGATCCAATTGGTGATGGACGAAGCAGCCATTCAACACTTGAAAGTTTACTACGCTTTTCACCAACCGCTTCGGATCGATTCTATCGTTAGGCACGGCGATACAATCTCCATAGGAGACGATGAGTTGGAAGTCATGCACACGCCAGGTCATAGCCCAGATCATATCTCTCTATTGCACAAGAAGACAGCGACTTTATTCGGCGGGGATTTGCTGCTTCAGAACGGACCTCCGGCGATTAACGATCTGGATGCCTACATTCGCTCTATGGAGTTTCTCCATGAGGTGGTTCCCCTACAATGTGTGCTTCCAGGGCATGGACTGGTAATCGAGGATCATAAGAGGGTCATTGCTAATATACGGGATAGAATTGAGATGACCGATCAGAAAATCGTCGAGGCCATACTTCAAGGGGCTGTAACTCCCTATGAGATTGCCTTATATTTTACAGGCGGGAAAATTCATCGTGGGATTAAGTTTTTTCTCGAAGTCATACTCGTCCATCTTGAACAGCTAAGCAAACGGAACAAGGTTGAACTTTTCATGAATAACTACAAGATCGAGAAAGTTACTAGTAGACCAACTGAAGGAGGCATCCATAGATGAGCGTCCATTTCATGCAATACACAACGAAGGAATCGTTCGAAGTCATCGGTATGGCGTGTCCATTGACTCCCGTAGATGCGCCGAAAGTATGGCATGATTTCATCCAGCACGTCCCTAGAATTGAAGGGAGAGTCAACTCGACTGAATCCATGGGAGTCTGCGATGAGCGCAACAAACGGTATATTGCTTGCGTAGAAGTTGAAGCTGGAACGGAAGCACCTCCAGGGTTGATCCGATTTACTGTGCCTGCTAACGAATACGTAGTGTTCCAGCATCGAGGATCGATTCTGGGAATCGGTGAAACGTTATGTGAGATTGGCAGTTGGTTAACCGAGCACGGCTACAAGGAAACGAACAAGCCGCCTTTCTTCGAACTGTACGATGAACATTACAAGGGTGAAGCTGAAGACAGTGAGTTTGATCTTTATATCTCATTGGAAAAGAAGGTTGTATAACACATCAGGAGGTTAGGACCCAACATGGCAACTATTGAAGATTTTCACAAGCTAGACATTCGGATCGGCACAATAGTACATGCAGAGCCATTCCCGAAAGCGCGCAAGCCGGCTTACAAGCTTACGATCGACTTTGGTGAATTGGGAATCAAATATTCCTCGGCCCAAATAACACATAGGTATGAGCCATCGGTACTTGTGGGCCGACAGGTGGCAGCCGTCGTCAATTTCCCGCCACGTTCCATTGCAGGATTCAAATCCGAAGTACTTGTCCTCGGCGGAACACCGGAAGAGGGCGATGTCGTGCTGCTCAGGCCGGATGAGCCCGTATTAAACGGTACTCCAGTCGCTTAATCTAAGGGAACCAGACGTCTGCCAATCGGCGGATTCCTTCTGTGATCTGATCGTACGAGAGACCAACGTAGCCCAGCAAGAAGGAAGAAGACGATTCCATGGACGTGCCATTGTGTGAATCATTCGGACATGATAGTCTGACACCGGGTGTAGCCTGACTCGTGCCTCTGCCGCAAGGTGTACAAGAGCTTCCTGCTGCAGGGTATGGGAGACATGGAGAATGGCATGCAGGCCGGATGCCGCACCTGAGATTCGGACTCGATTGCCTAGAATATGCTGGACGTTGCCGAGCAACGTCTCCCTCTTGTGCCGATACACTTTGCGCATACTGCGCACATCCCGTTCGAACCGAAATACCAAAGCCTTATTCAGAATGGTTTTTATATAAAGTATACCGGGTTCGTATTGTATGAGTACTATAAGAAGTGAATGTGGTTACAGCCTCGTACCAAGTAAGACGTTCTTAGGAAGTGAAAAGTTTATGTCGCCAATCGGGCTTTCCGGTATTCCCGGGGGGCGGTGCCAATGACCTTTGTGAACATTTTGGAAAAGACGAGCGGATCGTCATAACCGATAGAACGGGCTACGTCACCGACGGTCAGCGCAAGGTCGGCAAGTAGCTCGCATGCCCGCTCCATGCGGAAGTTGACCAAATATTCCTGTGGAGACACGTGGGCCACATCTTTGAATACGGCGCAAAAATAACTGCGATTAAGGCCGATATAGTTCGCCAGCTCCTGAATTGTCATTTTGCGGCTATAGTTTTTTTCGATGTATTCGATGGACGCTTTGACGTACAGTTGCTTCTGATCAGCGGTATTGACCGTACGTTCGCCAGCCGTGTATTCCGTCAGATGGGAGAAAAAGTAATACAGGCCGCTGAGCAACCGTAACTCTCGTCCGTGGGACAACTTCTTCGCTTCCTCCAGCATGGCGAAGCAATCGATCATGCCGCTCTCTTCCTTCAATGTGAATATTGGCACATCACCCGTTACATTTGCATACCGTAAATTCGATTCCGCCTTTAAGCCATCGAAGCCGACCCAGGAATAGCTCCATGGGTCTATTTGATCCGCCTGATAGTAGGTGACGACACCGGGACATATCAAGAAGCCCTGCCCTTGGCGAAGCGTATACACCGAGTTGCCCGTTCGGAAGATCCCTTGGCCGCTCCTCACATAATGAATGAGGTAATTATCCCGGACGGCCGGACCATAAGCGTGTCCAGGAGTACAGTCTTCCGAACCGGAGTAGTAGAAAACAAGGTCGGAATGGTTATGTTTGCCGCCAGTTAACGTTATTGCCATCTTACACAACCTCCCGAATTTCATTCGAACACCTCACATTATGACATATTCATCCCACACTATTCCATTCTTTTCTTTTCTGAAACGACTATGCTAGAGATAGCTTTCATCATCTGTTTTCCTACAAACAAGGAGGTAGTCGTTGTGAAAAAAATAGCATTTATTGGGGCTGGTAGTTTCGGATTTACGAGAGGACTCGTCCGGGACATTTTATCGTATCCCGCACTTGCGGACAGTACGATTGCGCTGATGGACATCGATGGCGAGCGGTTGTCATACATCAAGAAAGCAGTGGACAAAATTGTCGCAGCCGGCGGTTATCCGGCCACGGTAGTCGCTACTCAGGATCGCGCTGAAGCACTGAAGGACGCGGACGGTGTCGTATGTACGATTCTTGCGAGCCATGTGGACGTTTGGCAGCACGATATAGAAATTCCGAAGCGGTACGGCGTTGACATCAATGTTGGGGATACGCGTGGTCCGGCAGGTATTTTTCGAGCACTGCGCACCATCCCTGCGATGCTCGACATTTGCCGCGACATCGAGAAGTATTGCCCGGATGCTGTATTTCTGAATTACACGAACCCGATGACGATGCTGTGCAGTGCCATGCAGAACTACACGAGCGTCAACGTCGTGGGATTGTGCCACAGCGTGCAGGGCACCGCCGGTATGTTAGCCCGCTGGATCGGCGCGCCGATGGAAGAAGTCACCTATCTATGCGGGGGTATTAACCACCAAGCCTGGTTCCTCGAATACAAGTGGAACGGCAAGGATGCGATCCCACTTATTCGCGACGCCATTACGGGAAGACCCGAAATCTATAATGAGGAGCATGTACGCAACGAAATGTTCCTGCATCTCGACTATTATGTCACGGAATCGAGCGGCCACAATTCCGAATACAACGCCTGGTTCCGCAAACGGCCGGATTTGATCGAGAAATATTGTACCCACGGGACGAACTGGAATCCCGGAGAACACGCCTACATATTGAAATCGTATCGGAACCGCCAGACGTCGTGGCAGGATGAGATCGTGAAGTGGCTCGATCAGGAGTCGATCGATTTGAAACGGGGACACGAGTATGCGGCGAATATATTTAACGCGATGCTCGGAGATGGTACGATGTTCAAATTTTACGGCAACGTACGCAATCAAGGTTATATTCGTAACTTGCCAGAGAACGTTTGCGTTGAAGTGCCGATCCTTGCTTCCAAGAGCGGACTTGAGCCCATTCATGTTGGATCTTTGCCACCACAGCTGGCGATACTTAATACGCTTAATGCCCAGTGCGAACAGCTCGCGGTGGAAGGCTCGATGAGCGGGGATCCGCGCCAAATTTTCCACGCAATCTGCCACGATCCACTGACATCGGCGGTGCTGAGTTTGGACGAAATCAAGAAGATGACGGACGAGATGTTCGCGGTCAACCGTGATCATTTGCCGCAATTCAAACACTTGACGTAGCAATTGTATACCACCTAAGCACGGTTGTGCGCACTGATGACTGCGGTTACAATGAAGATACAATTGAACGTATAAACCCACCTCTAGGTTAGCGCCGAAGGTGGGTTTTGCTCATGTGAAATGGAGAAAATAACGGAAATGATAAAAAAGAACAAAAACAAACCGTATCCATCTTGATACAATAGCTGTGAAAGTGTCAAACCTATCAATCAGGTAGCTAGGAGGATGTTTGCTTGGATAAAGACGCACTGAAAAAGGTTGTAGCAGCAGACGGGGAAGGGGAGAGTTATAAGCCTCAGTCGGTTCCAGTCCCACTGAAGCTGATTCATGGTGTTAATCGAACGAATGCAGCACAGCAGGAACAAGTAGAACAGATTGCTGCTAAACTTACTGTACCGCCTGTGGTGTTCGATGGAGGCGATGTGGATACGACATTAGAACAGCATGATGATGCCGTTGCGTGGTTCCGCAGTCACATGGGTTGGAAGATCGCCCAGCAAGAAAATTGGAAGCCGGGACCAGAAGCGGTGATCGGGAAAAAAACCCATATGGGCTGGGGCGTATGGATTCAATCCGGGGTTACCGCCGATGGATTGCCGTCACCAGCCGCTAATCGTGAAACGAACGACTCGAATATTCGTTGGTGTTGGAGAGTGAAGGATTTAGGCAGTCAATATGCCCAGTTCCAAGCGTCGGATATTCGGGTGTCGGAGATGTATAAGGATCTACTTGGGCGTGAATCGTTTGATTTCTGGGCAGTGGACGGGGCTATGCGATTGACTGCGGTAGAAGATGCAGCGCTCCAGGATGATGGCTTTGCCGATACAAGTGTGTTTCGCATTCGGGTGAAGCATTTGCAGCGTTCAATCGAGTGGTATCAACACTATATAGGCATGGAGCTGCAACTCGAACGTTCGGTGGACGGTTATGCGGTCATGACACTAGGTGTCAACTATGAGGAAGGACGCTCACAATGGGTGCTTGAAGAAGATCCAGCTATGCCGGTCACCGGCCCGATAGACGGATTGTTCCGGCCAAGGTGTTTTGTTGGTAGCCGCGAAGCCTTTTTCAAGTATCATAAAGACTTATCGGAGAGCGGCGCACCTGTTTCTGCAATAGGCGGATTTACGACAAGAGGGCTTGTATTTTTCCATGTGTACGATCCGGACGGGAATCGGTTTGACTTGAGCAGTTTTTAGCAAATTGACACACCGATGTGAAAATGGTATAACCTGTATCAGACGAATATTTCACAAAAAGCGATGATGGGAATCAGTAGCAGACGACATCCCGAGTACCAGAGAGCCGGCGGTTGGTGCAAGCCGGTACGGGACGAACGCGAATTACAGCCCGGAGCATGTTGATCCGAACCCGCTAACACTGCGGAAGGACAAGACGGTAATCGGCCGTTATCCGATACGAGTGGAAGATGCCGATTGTGCGTCTTCAAATTAGGGTGGTACCGCGATGACTCGTCCCTGTCTATGACAGGGGCGGGTCTTTTTTGGTTCTGCAAGACTACATTCCAACTATAAGGAGAGAGTAACTTGACGAATTTATTAGAAGATTTGGAATACCGCGGGCTCGTGTACCAGATGACGAACCGTGAGGGGCTTGCGAAGAAGCTGGACAACGAACGCGTTGTTATGTACTGCGGCTTCGATCCAACAGCAGACAGCTTGCATATCGGCAGCCTGTTGCCGATCTYGATCTTGCGCCGCTTCCAACTGGCCGGGCACACGTCGATTGCCTTAGTCGGCGGCGGTACCGGACTAATCGGCGACCCGAGCGGTCGATCCACGGAGCGCTCACTGAATACGTCCGATACGGTCGCTCAATGGACGGAGAGCTTGAAGCGGCAGCTGTCGCGTTTCTTGGAGTTCGACTCGTCCGACAATCCAGCCAAGCTCGTTAGTAACTATGATTGGCTCGCACCATTGGACGCGATTTCGTTCCTGCGGGATGTAGGCAAGAACTTCACGGTTAATTACATGCTCGGCAAAGACTCGGTCGATTCGCGTCTCGCGAACGGGATCTCCTTCACCGAATTCAGCTACATGATCTTGCAAGCTTACGACTTCCACAAGCTGAATGTGGAGCACAACTGCTCCTTACAAGTTGGCGGCAGCGATCAGTGGGGCAACATTACAGCTGGTCTAGACCTGATCGGCAAGATGGGCGGCAATGAGGCGTATGGCATGACGATGCCGCTCGTCACGAAGAGTGACGGGAAGAAGTTCGGCAAGTCCGAATCCGGTGCGATCTGGTTGGATCGGAACAAGACGTCCGCGTACCAGTTCTATCAGTTCTGGATCAATACCGATGACAATGATGTGGTCAAGTTCCTCAAGTTCTTCACTTTCCTATCGCGCGAGCAGATCGAGGAGCTGGAGGCAGAGCTCAAGGAACGTCCCGAGAAGCGCGTCGCTCAGCGGGAACTGGCTCGTGAAGTAACTCGGCTTGTACACGGGGCGGAAGCGGTCGAAAGCGCGGAGAAGATCACGCAGGCGTTGTTCTCCGGCGATGTCACGCAGTTGAGCGAAGTCGAGCTGATCGAAGCCCTACAGGACATGCCGACAACAGTGCTCGATGGAGGGCAAGAGACTGGCTTGATCGATCTGTTGGTAGCAGCTCAGGCAGCCCCTTCGCGCAGACAAGCGAAGCAGGATATCGAGAGCGGAGCCGTCTACGTGAACGGGGAGAAGCAGACAGGCACCGACACCGTTATCGGTGAAGGGCAGCGGCTTCATGGCAAGTACATCGTGCTTCGGCGTGGGAAGAAAAATTACTACCTTATTCGCTTCGAGTAAGGGTTTGGGCAATATGTGAGGAGTAGCGTGGGGATGAGACTGTAGATTCATTGTTGATTGAAGCAAAAACGGCCGTTCCAAGTGAAAAAGGACCCTTAGTCATCCCCGCAAAGTGAAGCCAAGCTCTGTAGTTAATTCCAAGTACTTTGCGGGGGCCCCAGGGCTTAAACATCTTGTTTGAACCTCCTATGACTGTATAAGGGATTTAGCGGTTGGAGGTTCAAGCCAAAACTCGCCAGGTTCACTTTCTACTCCTTATGTCCACAATGAATCGACAGCCTCAAAAATCGGCTTGCAGCACGAGAATGGCCAGCTGCAGGGGTTGTAAGCCGAGATATCTCTTGTCCGCAATGAATCGACAGCCTCAATATCCGTGCTACAGATGTCTCGACGAGACCATCGACGTGATAAACGTAATATGGACATGTGTATAAACACAAAGATAAAACCTGGTGGGAAACGAGATAATCCTACTTGAGATCAGGAATCTGAGAAATAGAGGAACTGCGTTCTCTTATTTATCAGATTAACCCCAAACTTCTAGTAATAGAGGAACTCTGTTCTCGTATTTCAGATGAAAAAGGGGTTTAACCTACATATCGTGGGAATAGAAGAACTCAGTTCCTCTATTTCCGCATAAGAAGGCATTGGTTGGCAAATAAGGGAACACAGTTCTCTTATTGCCAACTTCATTGAAATTACCCACACTATCCACTTTTTTCTAACGTTTATTTCATCCTTCCAGCACCGAATACGATAACGTATTGATCTAAAWCTCTTACAGCAAACTCTTTCCACTCCATATCTCCTTGGTCCTCTAACATAATCTCATAATGTATGATTGCTCCATTGCTCCTAAATTCACTTAATAAATGTTCAATCTTATCATAGTCTGTGTATGCATATGAATCCCAAGCTGTATAAGGACCTTCCCAATTATTTGGATATTTTGTTTTCATCGCTTTCTTATTGGGCTGAACATCATCCTGAGATTCTGCTTGTTGTAATATAAACCCAAGCTTGGGTTCTTCTCGCTCTGCATGTCCCCATCCGTCCACTTTGCAACCAAGTATATTCTTATAGTACTCCCTCGATTTCTGTAAATCTGAAACTAATCTCACTTGATTCATTGCATACACCCTTTCATTTTTTCGATAGGGTAATCCTCTACGCTTCCGCATTGTAAAGACCTACCGGTAGTCATGAGTGATATCCGGGCCGAGCTGGTAAGGAATGAAAACCTCAATACGGTCCTCATGCACCACTTCCAAATGATAGGCATTTGGTTGGCCAGGATCGATCTTCAGGAAGCCGAACTGTCTCCCCAGCCAACGGTATTTGAACGTATACTCCTTCCGAAAGTCGGTGCGTGTACGGTCAAACGAGAAAACAGCATAGCGATGTGCAGGAATGGTGAACGCCACCAGATTCGCCGGAGGATTCGAGAGGGGAGCCGCCACCTCATTGCATGCGAATAAGGTTTGACTCTCGACATCCTCATAGACGGGTAGGATCGGATTGACATAGAATGTCTCCGATAGGATCCCAGGTAACTCCGCTAGCTGTTGCTCAAGTTCAGCAGCAGCATTCACCAAATCCGGCTCGGGTGAGGTGATGTCTACCGTTACCTGCAGCCCTATTACATGAATGTCCGGTCTTTCGACATATGTATATTTCGCAAGCTTGTCGATGGACGGCGCGGGAATCATCTCTAGATCATTTACTCCGAACAAGCCAGTCCAGACGCCGAATTCGTTGCCGTCCGGGTCGCGGAAGGTGAACCAGTGCGTATTGGCTACGGCTTCGAGATCCAAAGGGTCCGCATCTGTGCCCAGCTCTACTAAATGCTTGTACAATCCAGCGGTATCCTTGACGTGAAGGTTAGTCCGGCCGGTTCCGGCTTTCTCTGCGTTTTTATTGATCCAGCATATGCG
>NZ_JBFUIX010000023.1:0-76313 GCF_056401635.1 Paenibacillus sp. P4_E11
CCTCTGCACCATGGCGGTACACATCAAAGCGCTCTTGATGACGATCCAAATCGTGCAAGAGCTCCACGTCCAGCCGCAGGCCGTTCTTCGGAGATCCATAGTAGGAATGACCGAACTCTCGCATTTCCCGCACTGCGCTTCGCGTATAGATGGCCTCCAGATCGTCGAAATGACCGCTCCAAGTCACGACCCCAGCTATACAATTCGGCTGCTCAATCGCTGTGATGAAGCCGATGAACCCACCTCGGCTATGGCCAACTACGAAGATCGGAACGGATGAATCGAAGGAAGGTTCCACTAGCGGAGGGAGCCTCTTGTTCTCTCGGATAGATTGGAGCAGGAATGTAAGATCCTCCACCTCCTTGGAGTACGTATTCACCGCAAACTTCTCAGGCTCGGAGTTGTATGTCATACTAGAACCAACACCGTTATGTGAGAAGTTAATGTTCAACACATCCAATCCCCGCTCGGCAAATCATTGCGAAATGTACGGCATCATAAGCGCATCCTTATGTGCTCGGAAGCCGTGACAGAGGATTACTATTCCACGTCGAGCACCTGTTGATTTCCAGTAATCTCCTCGAATGACTCGATTCGACTCCATATGCAGCTCGATCAAAACACCATGGGCTTCCATCTTCCATCCCTTTCGCAATCGGTTTGTTTATCGGCCAAGCGCCTCTGTTTCCCATTATACGGAAACTAGTGCACGTTGTCGTTCCCACTTCTTGTTTTCTATTTTGCAAATCTTGCTTTTTTAAACTTCTTCTCGTCATTCCATTTTTTAAGAAAGCCTAAAGAAACCCATAATAATGTTTAAGATGCGCTATTTCTTTACACAGACAGCTCAAACTGTTTTATAGTAATAAATACGTTTCTGTATGAGAGGAGCCTGATTGACGAAGATGAGCTATAACATTCTAATCGTAGATGACGACCGGGAAATTGCCGGACTCATTAACATTTACTTGAAAAACGAAGGCTATGAAACGAAGCTGGCCGTTAACGGTCGCGAGGCACTGGAGATGTTCCGTGCTGAACACTTCCACTTGGTCGTTCTGGACTTGATGATGCCCGAGATCGACGGCCTGGAAGTATGCCGCAACATACGCAAACACCAGAGTGTACCCATCTTGATTGTAAGCGCCAAAGCCGAGGACATCGACCGGATTACCGGCCTGATGACCGGAGCCGACGATTACGTCGTCAAGCCCTTCAATCCGCTCGAGCTGACGCTGAGGGTAAAGTCACTGCTTCGGCGCACTTATGCAGACAAGTCACCGATGGCGGAGTCTGAGTCGAACGGAGATGACGATGTCATTCGGATCGGACCACTCGAGATTAACAAGCACAATCACACCGCCGAGGTGGAGGGCCGTCCGATGGCGCTGACTTCCAAGGAATTCGGTATTTTGCATTTGCTTGCGCTTCATCCCGGTCGGGTGTTCAGCGCTGAAGATATTTTCCGCCAAGTATGGAAAGAGAAGTATTTTGACGCAAACAATACGGTCATGGTGCATATCAGCAACTTGCGGGACAAGCTGGAGCAAGAGCTTGGGGATAAGCTGATCGCCACGGTCTGGGGAGTAGGGTACAAAATTGAAAGGTAACTTGATGAGCCGGATGATCGTACGGTTAGTCGGACAAATCATATTGTGCGCTGTGGCCATGTTCCCTGCCGCGTTCGCCACCGCCTACATGCTTCTACAATTGGCAGATACTTTTCCTCTGCTTCGTGGAATTATGAAGGCCGTTCAGCAATCGTTCGGACAAACACTGGCAATGGCAGGATTGTGCTTCTTCTACTTCATCTTGTTCATGGTGCTGCTGCATTGGCGGCGATTCCGGGCTTTCACCAAGCTATCGGAGAATGTTCAGCATATATCCAATGGGCACTTGGATGACAAAGTCGAGATATCTGGCAACCATGAGGTCAGCGAGCTGGCCACCTCATTCAACCGTCTGCTGGATCAACTGAAACAATCACTGGACGACGAACGCAAAGCCGAGCAAAGCAAAAACGAGCTCGTCACGAACGTCTCCCATGACCTCCGAACGCCGCTGACTTCGATTCTCGGTTACTTGGCGCTCGTGGATGAAGATCGGTACCGGGACGAGGTCGAGCTGCGGCACTATATCCAGATCGCCTATGCGAAGGCGCAACGCCTTCATGTGCTCATACAGGACTTATTCGAATTCACCAGACTTCGCCATGATGCCATTCCGCTGCAAGTGAAGCCAATCAACGCAGTGGAAATCATGTCGCAGATGCACCTGCACTACAGACTGCCCTTACGAAAAGCAGGCATGACCGGTAATCTGATTACGAACGAAACTGATCTGCCGATCATCGCTGATCCAGACAAGTTGTTCCGGGTGTTCGACAACTTATTCTCCAATGCCATGGTGTACGGAAGAGAAGGGCATAAGCTCGATTCTGTTGTCCGCAGAGAAGGCCAGGAAACCGTCATTGAAGTGATCAATTACGGAGAACCTATTCCGGCCATAGACCTGCCACATATATTCGAACGGTTCTACCGGGTCGATCGCTCTCGTAATGAGCACACAGGAGGCTCTGGATTAGGCTTGGCAATCTCCAAGAGCATCATAGAGCGGCATGGTGGAACGATCCAGGTAGAGAGCGATTCGAAGCGAACTGCCTTCATCGTGCGCTTGCCGTTGCAATCACACAAAATTTTGTAAACCTATGCCGCACGCCCGGATTTTTCTGATACAATTCTTGTAATCTTGTATTTGAAGGAGCGCGAATATGCCCACCCTATTTCAACTAAACAGCGACATTCCGCGTAAGCTGAATGTCGTTTTTCTCGGCGATAGTGTTACCGATAACGGTACCTATATTTCCTACATGGACGCCTACTTCAAGCAGCATATGTCGGACAAGCAATTGACCTTCATTAATCTCGGTGTTAGCAGTGAAACAGCCGCCGGTACAAGCGAGCCGTCGCATCCGTTCCCTCGTCCTTGTGTGCACGACAGACTCGATACCGTCCTGCGCGAGACGAGCCCCGATTGGGTCGTCATCTGCTATGGCATGAACGACGGCATCTATTATCCGTTCTCGGAAGAGCGATTCGCCGCTTACCAGTCTGGTATCAACCAATTAGTAGAGAAAGTGCGGGTGGCAGGAAGTAAAGCGATCGTGATGACACCTCCTCCATTCGATGCGCAGTCTGTGCAAGGTAATCCCTTGCAGCCGGAAGGAAAGTCCGAGTATGCCTACAACTCACCGTATGAAGGATACGACGAAGTATTGAACCGATACTCTCAGTGGGTTATGTCGCTGGACGCTCAAGCGGCCGACGGGGTCGTCGATATTCACACCCCTCTATCCATCGCCACTCAGCAAAAACGAAATGCCGACTCGCTCTACCGTTCCGGGGACGGGATACATCCGAATGCGCTCGGTCATTGGATTATTGCAAAGACATTGCTTGGTCGCTTGTTCAACATCACGTTGGAGCGTGTGCCGGAATACGTAGAGAGTTCGGACGAAGTTAACACTGCTGCACTCATAGCGGAACGACATCGTCTGCTCAGTTCAGCATGGAAAGAACATGTCGGCCATACGAATCCGACTAAAGCGCAAGCTCTCCCTCTGGAGGAAGCGCTAACCCGCAGCAGAGGTCTGGATCTCCGCTTGCAAGAGCTGTTCGCCGTTAACACTCGACTGGAGCGAACGAGCGACTGGAATGGGTATGTGAAGCATGACTTTTACCTGGACGGCCGTGAAGCGATATTAATCTGTCCCAAGCAGCCTGCTCCTGGCAACCCCTGGGTGTGGCGGGCCGAATTCCTGTACGACTTCAACCAGGCTGACGTCGAACTGCTAAGACAAGGCTGGCACATCGCTTACTATCGACTAAGCAATATGTATGGTTGTCCGTTCGCCGTAGAGAGTATGCATCGATTCAAGCTGTATCTCGAACAAGCCTACTCGCTCGCACCACAAGCTGCGTTGTTCGGCTTCAGCCGAGGCGGCTTGTACGCCACGAACTATGCCGCCGCATATGCTAAGGACGTGTCATGTCTGTACCTAGACGCCCCAGTTCTGGACATTCGGAGTTGGCCAGCTGGCAGATGGGAAGGCAGCGGTTCCTCTCTCGCCAATTGGGAAGATTGTATGGCTCTCTATGGGCTTACCGAACAAACCGCGAGCGGATTCGATCGTAATCCGCTGAACAAAGTGAGTACGCTTGTCGCAGCAGGCATCCCGATCATAATAGTGGCAGGCGATGTCGACAAGCCGGTTCCATACCATGAGAACGGAGAGAAGCTAGCGAAGTTGTACGAATCGATGAAGGGTGAGATCGTCACAATCGTGAAGCCTGGAGTCGGACACCATCCGCACAGTCTGGAAGATCCGGCACCGATTGTGGAATTCGTGAAGCGGCATTTCAAACTCTAGCTTCTATTTGACAACAAGGAAGGAAGTCTCTAAGATACGGGTATAATAAGGAATACGAGTAAGATACGAGTTCGTTATTAGAACCGTCTTCGCTTCGTGTAAAGGAGCTTAGTCCAATGAAGCGGGAAACCGACTTTCTATATTTGAAATTAGCGAATACGCTACGCGTGCAGATTTATTCAGGCTTTATTCAACCCAGGCAATTCCTGCTATCTGAGAATGAAATGTGTGAGAAATACAATCTCAGTCGTACTTCCGTCCGCAAAGCACTGCAGGAATTGCTAGACGAAGACTTGATCGTCAAGATTCATGGTAAGGGCACGATGGTGTCTTCATCCGCTGGTGCTCCAAGCAGTCATGTCAATACACTGATCATAGCAGCGCCTCCTGAGTCGGGATTTATCAAAAAAGGGTTGACTGTTATCATCCGCGAATTCCGCAAACGATTCCCCGGTGTGCAGATCAAAATGCTGCCCATTCCGCACGATCCGTTAAACTACTTGCAGTCGCTTATTGAGATGGGGGCCAATCCGGACATGATCTTCGCAAACGATGCAGACAGCCAACTAAGCGATCTCGATTATTTGAGCCCGCTTGATGACTTACTTGATTCCTACGAAGGAACTACTAAGCAAATCATCGATATATTCAAGCGGAATGATCAGCTGTACACGGCTCCTCTCACCTATTCGCCGATCTTTCTCGTCTACAACCGAAATTTATTCGAGTATTACAAAGTCGAGGTTCCTGGCCCCGATTGGACATTGGACCGTTTTATCAAGATTGCCCAAGCGCTAACCCAGGATATCGACAATGATGGGATGACTGAACAGTATGGATTCGCGGTTAATTCAGATATTAACCGCTGGCCCGTTCTACTGATGAAGCAGTGGATCAACTTTTGTTCGGACAGGCACAATCCCCTCTATACACATGAACTAGTGCTGGCGTTACGGAATGTGCAGCAGTTGATTTATCGCGACAAAGTGTGCCCGATCTTCGCTGTCAGCAATCAGGTTCTCACCAAGGAGTTGTTCGACGAGAACCGCATCGCAATGGTATTAACGTCCACCTACATCATGGAGAGTGCTCCGACGAACTATGGCATCGCTCCGCTTCCAGCTGAGCTAGGAGACATGAGTCTCCTAGTGGTCAATGGACTGCAACTTCTTCGCGACAGCAAGAACAAGGAGTTGGCCAAGCAGTTCCTCCGATTCAGCCTTGAACCGGAAATCCAACGAATAATTGCTGCTGAAGCAGGGCTTCTGTCGTTATTTCCGGATATCAACACCCAACAATTAGGTGAAGGACGTATGGAAGCACTCGGGATCACGGTCGAACGCCTCGAACGCCATAAGTTCAGGCATCAGGTGATTCCGAATCTGGAATTGCAGCATGAGTTGGAGGACACGATGAAACGCTTCTGGGCTGGCATGGAGAAGCCCGAGACGCTGGTCGAGCGATTAAAGAGTATGGACTTGTTCACTCCCCCCTCCACCCGTTAGATGTGGTGCAATATAGAAGAGCCGCTGTAGTTAAGACCTGTTCGGGTCCCGCTGCAGCGGCTCTTATGACGTTTACTTTACGGTTCCATTACATATAGTTCCGTGTTCTTCGTGAAGTATATACGGCCTGCACGATCGCCTATTGCATGATCTACTTCTTCTTGCAGTATCGTCAAATCATCCGATTGCGGATCATAGCGGAACAGGAAGCCTAATAAAGAGCCACATACATGGCCGCTTGGCTCGCACCACAAATCACCCGCATGCCAGCCAAACCATTGTGTCCGCTTGGCTTCCGGAACATAAGCTTCCATCGATACGAGACGGGTGAACTGTCGCGAGACAGAGTCGAATTGGAACAGATGAGACGGGGTAAGTCCCCATAGCTGACCGTTCGTATCGAATGTTACTGCGAACACCCCCTTGTTGCCCGGCACCGGAACACCTTCCCATACCTTCTTGCGGGTAGACGGATCCCAGATGAATAACATGCCCTCCAAATCTGGCGTAACCGTGCCTAGTCCACCCAGTATGGATGAGCCCCCATAAATGAAGCCATCCTCGTAAGCCAGGCTCACTATACTTTGATCAGCTACTACATGCCGGTACACATCTATATGGCCTGAATCCGGATCGTACATCGATAACGCTCCACCCAACTGCCCATAATAAGGAACCGTACCAATGGCAAGTTCCCGGCCGGCAGGTACAAACGCAAACGGTCGATCTTGACCCTCATCCTTAAGCGACAACAGCTTCTCCGGGTTGACCCCCTTCACCCATGGTCGAGCTGGATCATACCGATACAGAATGGAATAGGGATAAATGCCAAGGTATATATAATCGCCGAACTCCGTCATGCCTTCGGGCTGTCCGACAGAGCCGTATTCCGTTATCCGATCTTGATGTKGGTCATACATCGCAGTACCGCCGAAGAAGAAACCCCCGGCATATACCTGGTCTTTCTTGTCAACAATCAAGCTCTGCACCTTATTCGGCTGTCCGGGAACGTTCGTTTCCTGCAAGCTCCCTCGGTCGGTATCTGGATTATAGATCCAAAAATGACCATCATCTTGAACGCTGATCAGACTCCATCCCGGATATAGCTCTTGGTCATGCCACTGGATCCAAGCGAAGTCTCTGGCTGGTTGATCGCACGGCCACGAGGTTGGTCGCAGTTCACGATTGATCAAATTATAGACGTGCAGTCGATTGTCTTTAATGAAGTAGATGTCATCCGATCCCGGCTTCGCCTGGGAGACGTCGAAGCCGGAGCAGCCGCTCACTCGGTCAACCCAGGTCTCGGCCTCCAAATCGTATACGAGCAATGTGTTACCCGGGGACAGTCTAACCAGCAAATGTCCGTTCACTCGTGTCAGGTCGTATACGATCGACTCTTGCTCGTAACCTGGCGGCAGCGCAATCTCCGTCTTCGTTCCAGTCACGGTATCAATCGCCACCAGATGCGCCTGCACGGTACCGATTCCCGCGTACAGCGTGTTGCCCGATACGGCAACACTCCGGCCATATTGCTCTCCCTCGACCACCTGCCCGTAATCTCGGAATGTCTCTGTAACAGGGTCGTACCCGAATATTTTGCCATTCATACAAGTACCACCGTAAATGTTGCCGCGTTCATCAGACGTGAGACGCCAATGGAACACTTCGCTCTCAATCGGCTTGCCCATGTTCTCGATCGCATCCGCTCCAGGCAGCATCCGGTACAAATTGCCAACTGTGCTGCTCATGTATACCGTACCATCCGGCATGTGAAGGACTCCCCATGAGTGCGTCGTACCATGCAGCTCTAGGCTCTGTATGCAGAGGCCCGAAAAGACATCGATTACGTGAAGCGTTGCTATTTGGCCGCACGAAACCGCGTAAATACGTGGGTTTCCGTTCAATCCTGGGTCGTATGCGGCGGCAACGATGGCAACGGTATGGACCGGTACGCCGAGCGATCTGATGTTCATTGAGTTCATCCCTTCTTTTATCTCCTTGTATTACAAGTAAGATACAAGTAGAAGTTTAGGGGATGACACTCTGTTTGTCAATTTGTTTTTATGTGCATAGAAGGTTAAGAAAAACTTATGATTTGGTTACATATTCCTTAAAAACCCACCGTTATACTGTCCTTATCACCAAGCTTGTAGCTGTCGATGAGCTGCACTTACAAGGAGAATGGACATGAAACGCGGTTTTGTAATCTTATTGCTCGTTGGAATCAGCGGTGCCTTCCTACTCATGAATCGCACGGAGATTTTTACATTTTGGAACAAGTCACCCATTCAGATACAAGCTCGCGCCGCGATTATGATGGAGGCAGATACGGGGCGAATCCTATATGCCCATCATGCTGATCTAGCTCTGCCACCTGCTAGTATGTCGAAAATGATGACTGAGCTTCTTCTGCTCGAAGACATAAGCCGTGGAAAGCACAAATGGGACGAGCAGGTGAAAACAAGCCGATATGCAGCAGATGTAACAGGCTCGCAAATTGGCTTGAAGAAAGGCGAATCGTTATCGCTGCAGCAAATGTTTCAAGCGATCGCTGTGCATTCAGCAAACGATGCTGCGGTCGCCGTAGCCGAGCACTTATCCGGCTCGGAGAAAACGTTCGTCGAGCGCATGAATCGCAAAGCGAAAGAGATAGGACTGTCTGGCAGCGCTTATTTCGCCAACGCGACAGGCTTGTCGCTAGCCGATCTCGGCGAATACGCACCGAAGAACGCGAACTTGGAGACCGTTATGACGTCCCGAGATGCTGCTCTGCTAGCTCGGGCGCTTATTACTACGTATCCGGAAGTGTTGAACGTAACCAAATTGAAGGAAGTCAACTTGACCGACTCCCGCATCAAGTTAACTTCCACGAATGAGCTGCTACCTGGACTTGCCCACACCTATCCGGGCAGCGACGGCTTCAAGACCGGCTTCACCGACGAGGCTGGCTATTGCTTCACAGGAACATCCGTACGTGGCGGCAAACGGCTGATCACTGTCGTCATGGGCGCCGATTCCGCCGACTCCCGGTTCACCGAGACGGTCAAGCTGTTCGATTACGGCTTCAAGCTTACTGCCAAAGCCCGTTAACCAGCAGCTTCCCGAATTTCCTGGATAGCCTGGTCGGCAGTGATCCTCTCGGAGGTCATTTCGGGGAGCTAGTAGCCTGCTGCTCATCTACTAATTTCAAGCAGTTCATCTCTTGATCTAGCTTGAGCGCCAATAGATGTAACTTGTCAGGGATATCCTTATCGTTCGTCGTAAGTAGGCTATTGAAATCAGCGGTCAATTCTCTATTCCACGCCTGATTATAGTAGGGATTGTAAGCTGAGGATACCTTAACCGCGTAGTTCATCTCATCAGCTGCCATAGTCTTGATCGGATCCTTGACGGAGCCAGTCGCTTCAGCCATTGCTTTGCTGGTAGTCAAATATTGACTTGCATAATTAATCGAATCATCATTCGGAGTTTGAGTAAAGTACTGAAGAAATTCCCAGGCTGCTTGAGCATGTTTACTTTTCTGTGAAATTCCATATCCCGAAATCCCAATCGGATTCCCTCGCTTGCCACCCTCGAAATGCGGCAATGGGGCATATCCCAGATTCCCCTTATTCTCTCCCTGGAACGAAGACATCTTAATACTGATGTTTCCTACTATCATCCCTGTCTGGTTCGTGTCCAATTTTTGAAAGTGCTCTGGAAAGTTAAGAGAGGCCGTTTTCCCTGCATCATCGCGGTAGTAGGCATTAAGCCATTGTACGGAACGGATCGCCTCCGAACTGTCCAAATATCCTACAGCCATACCTTCTTTAGGAGAGATGATGCTCTTCCCCGTGCTGGCCATAAGTATTTCTAAAGTAGAAGAATTGTAGAGTAATACGGATCCGAGCGCAGGCTTTATTCGCCTCGAAATGTCCCTGAAATGTTCCCATGTCCAATCGCCGTTCGGATACGGAATATGTGCCAAGTCAAACATAGCTTTGTTGTACAGCACAAGACTCGGATAGGCCGCGTAAGGCAACAGGAGCAGTTTACCGTTAATGGATGCAGCATCGAGAATTGGTTTGTTAATATCTAATTCCTTGGAACCGGTTGACTTCTGCAGCTCCCATAAATTCCGTAGCAACCCTTTCTTCTCAGCCACGATGAGTTCATCAGCAGGTAGCTGTACAATATCAGGCGGTTCACTTCGTTCTAGCATCTTCCTTTGGTCTAGCCCTGATACCATGGTTATATTGGGCGGTAAGTAATCGATAATGACTTTGATCTTCGGATTTAATTTATGGAAATTTTCTGCTGCATCCTGATATACTTTCTCCATCGGGTCTCCTTTAATAAGGATAGCCTGAAAGTGAATTTCTACTGGGTCTGTTTGTTTCTTAGTCTTGCTGCAAGCAGTTACGGTAGTTGCAAGTAACAGTATACCTGTGATCAAAAGCAATCTTTTCATGATCGATTGACGCCCCCTTCTTGCAATCATCCAAATTGTACCAAGGGTAGCGACTTATAACTAGGACTGACTTTGTTAGATATGGTGTCGTTTTGTTGGTTCATGTCACATAGATGACAGCCGGAAAAGGCTTACACACACAAGGCAAAAAACACACCAAGCTCGGTGTGTTTTTACTGTTCTATTTGCTGGACTCCACTTCATATCGGAGCTAATCATCCATCTTGCGAAGTAACAGATCAAGCGGCGCCACGATTCGATACCGGCCCCGTAGTGGCTGAAAGCCGAGCCGTCGATTGATCGCCAAGATTGGCTCATTCAAGGAATCGTTATCCGTCCGGATATAAGGCGCATCATGGCGTTTCGCCAAGCGGATCGCAAGCAGCTTCAACGCACTCGCGATTTGCTTACCCCGATACGCTTCGCTTACTCCTGTATATTCGTGATACATGCCTTTGGTCTGCTTGTTCTGAATCAGGTGCGTAACCCCGACATAGCGGTCACCGTCAGCTGCAATCAGGACGAGCTCAGGACGTTCGCCATCCGGATACAAGTACCACTTCCGCCATTCCGTCATACTCGGCACATCACCCAGATAGCCTGGAATGTCTCGTAGGGTAGCGGTGTACATCTCGTACAGCTTCTGCTCGCTCTCCACTCCCGGCTCATCAGACAGGGTGAGGAAACGAATTCCACCTTGCTCCAACTGTTGCAGAACATCCGCCCCGATCTGTCTGTCATAGTGCTCTAGCGAAAGAACGGATTGGAACGAATGGCGCTCGATTGTAAAGCCTCTTCGCGCTGCGAAGCGCAGCGCATCCGGATTGTCGTCCCATACTTCCGTGATCAGAGTAGAGGCTCCAAGCCTATCCCCCCATTCGGCAGCATGACGCAATAACTGTTCACCAGCCCCCTGTCCACGGTATTCCCGTGCAACAACAAGCGTGAGGTACAAGTATCCAGGCTCCGTCCACGGCGCACGCCAGCACCAGCCATGGCCGATAATATCGCCACGATCATTGATCGCTACCTGCCGTTCCCGGTCATAGCCGACCAGACGTCCAGCTTCATCGATGCTCGTCTTACCCACTTGGTACAGCTTGCTGTCATCTTCTTCAAGCTTCTCTGCCGTGGTCGGCTCCGCCCAATATTCGTTCAATACTTGCGCGAGTTGGGGATAATCGTCCGGTAGTTGCAGAGATCTTAGTTGAATCATAGTATCAGCACCTCACGATATCAGGATTAGTCTACGGCGTAACGCACCTAAATTAAGTATACAGACGAATCGGGGAGCTGTTTAGGGAAAGCTTATCTTGAATCAAACTTGCCCATTCTACATATCTTGACTCAGGGCCAATCGCATGTTAACGTAAGTGAAAATTCCCATAATTTGATTGGAGGACACCATTATGATTTGACGATTTTGACGCTACGCACGAGGCCCTCCTAGTAAAAGTTGAATATCTAGATCAATTAGATGGATCAACTTTAATGGGAAGGGAAGATGTGATTTGGAATACATCTACATGTTCAAACAACTGTGGTTCTATGCGGATCGAGAACGCTGGAAAGTGGTCGTATACCTCTTTCTACACGCTATATCTATGCTCGGAGAGTTGGGCAAGCCTTATGCATTCGCCATGGTGATCAATGCCCTGCAGAAGAATGACCCTTCTGTAGTCCATGAGGTTGTACAATGGCTTCTATTCTATGTGATGTGTTTCTTTATTTTTGAGATTTTCCATCGCAGTGCACGGTTTATTGAACGATATGTTGCCTTCCGCAACCGGAAACGTTTTGTCACTGCCATGTATGATCATCTTCACGCTTTGCCGATTGGTTGGCATACGGACAATCACTCCGGATCGGTCATTGACAGGGTGAACAAAGCCGGTAATGCCATACATCGTTTCAGCGAGGAACAGTGTGTGTATGTAGACATCTTTATGAAGTTTTGGGGACCTTTAATCATTTTATGGACGATATCCCCAACCATTTCCCTCATTACTGTGGCTAGCGGTATTCTCATAGTAGTTATTACGAAAAAGCTCTATGACTTGTCCGTACCGCAATACCGAGCACAGAACGAACGGCTGCACCATGTAGCGGCTGCCCTATTCGATTACATTAGCAATATTAGAACGATTATCATGCTGAGATTGGGGCACCTGGCAAGAAACGATCTTGAGGAACGCATGGATCATGTATTCCCGCATTTGGCTACAGAGAATTTGATCACGCATATCAAATGTTTTATCTCAGGATTGATCATTGTGTTGCTGGATGTTGGCTTGATCTTTTACTATATTTACGACCAGCGACAAGCCGGTGCTATCATTATGATTGGCTCCGTTACTTTGATTTTCCAATATCTCCATCAATGCATGTCGTCCTTCCAATTTTATACGTGGGGCTATGAGTCGGTCATTCACTGGAAAACCGATTTTGAAGCAGTCAACCTAATCCTCAACGAACAATCACCAACTCAGGAACAGCAAGAAAATCGCCTTAAGACATGGAACAAACTTGATGTTGAGTCCATGAACTTCTCGTATGGAAATGGTCAGCACCAGCTTACCGAAATCTCAATCCGTCTGGAGCATGGTAAAAGGATTGCATTCGTTGGTGAAAGTGGTGCTGGCAAGAGCACCCTGCTTCAATTGCTGCGAGGATTAATTCCGATCCAACAAGGGACTTTGACGAAGGATGATAGCGAATCTTTACCTTATTCTTCTCTTGCAAGTATTACAGCTCTTCTTCCACAAGAACCTGAGATTTTTGAAAACACGGTACGCTACAACATCACGATGGGAATGCCTTCCAGTGATGAGGAGATTGATTCTGCGATCTGGGCTGCAGGGTTCCGTGATGTTGTAGACAGATTGCCTAACGGCCTCGAGAGCGATATTCGTGAAAAAGGGGTGAATCTCTCTGGTGGTCAGAAGCAAAGACTTGCTTTGGCGAGAGGATTTTTCTCCATTAGAGACAGCAGCATTGTATTGCTTGACGAGCCTACTTCAAATGTTGACCCTGCAACTGAGATGCTCATCTTCAAGAGATTATTCGAGCGGTTGGCTGGCAAATGTGTAGTAAGCGTACTACACCGATTGCATCTGGTCCGATATTTTGATTATGTATATGTGTTCAAACAGGGGACAATCGTTGAGGAAGGTACTTTCGACGATCTCTGTCTGGCGAATGGGGAATTTACTCGTCTATGGACAACGTACCTGGCTGAAGAAGAAGGATAACTGACCCCTTTCCAAAAACAAGGCCTCAACAAGGGAAAAGATCGATCCCCTTGTTGAGGCCTTGTTGGTTTATCCATGTCAGTGTGCAGCCCGGCTTAACATTCGGCGCCGGTCAGCTCACAGGTGAACATCTCTTTGAACTGCTGCGGCGTCAGCTTGCTCGACGAGTCTGGACAATAGTGGAACTGCAGCGCGCGACGGCGGTTACCGGAAAAATTCGGCGGTGTCCCGTGGTGCAGCAACCCGGCGAAAAACAACGCCCCGCCCGGCTTCAGCGGAACCGCGACATCACGTGCGACGTCCACCTGAGCATCGCAAATTTGCCAATCTCGAATCGCGAAATGGGGCACCGGCCCGTCTTTGTGCGAACCGGGGATGACGTGCATGCAGCCGTTCTCGAGCGTTGCCTCGTCGAGCGCAATCCAAAGGCCGCATACCATCTTCGACTGCGACAGGTTGCCATATGCCATATCCTGATGCCACGGCTTCTCCAGCCCTGCATCCGGGGACGGCGGTTTCAGAATCGCCTGATCCTCGAGAAATTTGGCGGGTTCGCCGAATATGCGCTGCAACAACGACAGCCCAGTTGGAGAAAAGCACGCATGGTGCAGCGCCGGCGAGAAATCGACGAATTTATGGAGCTTGCGTGTCACCATTTCGCGCTCCTCCGGCGTATTCCATGTCGCATTCTTCATCACCTGTACGCGAGGGCCGACGATGCGTCCCTGGACGATATCATCGACGCCGGCGACAGCGGCGGCCACTTCGTCCGGCGTCAGTAGCTGGTCTACGACCATGTAGCCGCGTTCCCAGAACCGGACAATGTCCTCGTCCGTAATATCATCCGCCGTGCGGTGACGTTCCTGCTCGATTTGATCATAGCGATATAATCGCCGCGCCGCCTCCTGCTGCGTGAGCGGCTTCTCGTTCAACATCACAAGCTCAGGGTCATTCCCGTCTCGGACTTGGACCTCCACCCGTTCGCCGACGAGCGGCCGATCAGCTGGAATCGGAAAATCATACCATACGTTGTAATCGGTAACAACCTTCATAATCTCTTCTTCAAAGCCTTGCACCATACCTTTGACGCTTGTCATTAGTAAGCAACTCCCTTCATTTGTCTGATGTGTACATCATAACAACGGGAGCCGTCCAGGCAAATGGCGTAATCCATCAATCTGATGTCGTGAAACGAACAAGATCCGTAACAATACCGACCGATTCGGGTGCTTGAGAAAGAGCGCCCGTTCCTTCCGCCGTACCGGCAGTGCGGGTCGTACGGACATATTGTGATGGGGACATGCCAAAATATTTGCGGAACAATTTGCTGAAAATGTACACGTCAGCGTAGTCGAGCGCCAGCGCAACCTGTGTAACGGTCATCGAAGATTCGGTCAGCAGGCTTTTGGCGCGCTCCAGCTTGCTGCGAACCAGGAACGCCTTGACGGATAAGCCGGCATGCCGTTTGAACAGCCGATTCAAGTAAGGAGCGGACATACCGAACGCTTCCGCAACCTCCCGTACGGCGATATGACCGCCTCGTTCCTGTATGAGCCTTGCCGCTTCCCTCATCATGCCGGTTTGATGCGCGTTCAGTTCGTTCGGCTCGCTGCCCTCCGAACGCTTGAACAGCTGAACAAACAGCATGCGCAACCACCCGTCGAACTCGGTCTGCTGCCAGCCGTCTGTCCTCTCGTCAGCTTCTAGTAGACGGTGCAAAATCCACTCCACCTCGTGACGGTCTTCGAACTGCGTATGGCGCGGAGGGAGCAGCCAGACACCATCGCCGCCGGTCAAATGAAAATGAGCAAAAATAACGGTCAGCCGGTCGCGCTCATTCTGTTCAGCATCAGGCTTGTCGCCAGGGCGCATGATGATACAGCTCCCCCGTCGCACCGGATAGTCGACGCCGCGAAGGGTCATGCGACCTTCTCCCGCCACGACGTACCAAATATCGAAATCCTCCAACGGCACCGGATGATTCCAGCGCCAGCCGGGCACGCAGGTTACTTTGCCACTTCCCCCGCCGCTGACGAATCCAGCCTCCTTAAGCAGACCCGTTATCGATTGTTGCTGCACGATTACCACTTCCTGTCGTATTATCGCCGGCTCCACGTGGATGTTGCTGCAAGCGGCTTCATTTCCCCCAGCATACCATACGACTGGTCACGCGGCGGTGTTTTTTCCGTACCGTCTTCCACCCCGGCAATTTGGGCTTGGGGCACGCAAGTTTTTTCGAGCGGCTGGAAGCCGATAAATCGAATGCCGCATCCCTACGTTTCTGCAACCGGGACACGCATCTAAGACAGGCCATGTGCATACGCTTAAGTATTGTTGCTGCCTGTCGTCAGCATTATGGATATGTACACATCTTGGAGGCAAGAGGGTGAAGGATCATGTGTGGAATTACGGGATGGGTCGACTATCGGAAAGATCTGACGAGTTATCCGTCCATTCTGCAGAGTATGACGGAAACGATGGCACTGCGCGGACCTGACGCCTCCGGCACCTGGCTATCTCCCCATTGCGCGCTCGGTCACCGTCGTCTGAGCGTCATGGACCCGGAGAACGGCGCACAGCCTATGACCCGACGTAAGGGCGATTATACGTATACGATCGTATATAACGGGGAGCTATATAATGCGCCGGAGCTGAAGCGGGAGCTGGAGCAGCGTGGGCATCGATTTTCGACAACGTGCGATACCGAAGTGCTGCTCGTCTCGTTCATCGAATGGGGTCGGGCTTGTGTGGACCGATTGAATGGTATATTCGCATTCGCGGTATGGAGCGAGGAAGAACGGAATTTGTTTCTGGTGCGGGATCGTGTCGGCGTGAAGCCGCTTTTTTATTCTTATACGCACGGTACGTTTCTGTTCGGCTCGGAGCCAAAGGCTATCCTGGCGCATCCGAGCTTCCAACCCGAGGTCGACCGCGAAGGGCTGGCCGAGCTGTTCTTGATCGGCCCGGCGCGGACGCCGGGCAAGGGGATCTACCGCGGCATGGCGGAATTGAAGCCGGGCCACTGTATGGTTGTGGACGCGAGCGGCATCAGCGTGAAGACGTATTGGCAGCTCGTGAGCCGGCCGCATGAAGATAACGTCGAGACGACGGCGGCCAAGGTGCGCGAGCTGCTCATCGACACCGTGGAGCGCCAGCTCGCGTCCGACGTGCCTGTAGGCACGCTGCTCTCTGGCGGGCTCGACTCTAGCGCGTTGACCGCCATCGCGGTCGAGTCATACAAACGCAGCGGCCTCGGCGCGCTGCAGACGTTCTCGGTCGACTATGTCGACAATGACAAGCATTTCAAGTCCAGCGTGTTCACGCCGAACAGCGACGCGCCGTGGATCAAGCGCATGGTGGAGCACCTCAGTACCGTGCACCATGATGTGTACTTCGACACGCCAGAGCTCGTCGAATCATTGAAGGCAACCGTCTATGCCCGCGATACGCCCGGCATGGCTGACATCGACGGCTCGCTGTACTTATTCTGCCGTGAGATTAAGAAGCGCGTCACCGTCGCAATCTCCGGTGAGGCAGCTGACGAAATATTCGGCGGCTACCCATGGTTCCACCGCGAGGAAGCGCTGAACGCGAATACGTTCCCGTGGTCGCTCTCTGCCGACACGCGGCTTAGCATCCTTGCGCCAGAGCTGCTCGACTGGCTGCAGCCGAAGGCGGTGCTGGAGGCGCGCTATGAGGAGGCGCTGTCCGAAGTGCCGCGGCTCGCAGGCGAGACCGGGGCCGCCCGACGCATGCGTGAGATGTCCTATCTGAACATTACCCGGTTCATGCCAACACTGCTCGATCGCAAGGACCGGATGAGTATGGCCGTCGGCCTGGAAGTGCGTGTGCCGTTCTGCGATCACCGGTTGATTGACTACGTCTTCAACATCCCGTGGGAGATCAAATCCGCAGGAGAACGGGAGAAAGGTATTCTGCGCAAAGCACTCAAGGGCATCTTGCCCGATGATGTGCTGTTCCGCAAGAAGAGCCCGTATCCCAAGACTCACAACCCGAATTACTTGCATGCGCTGCAGAGCGAATTGATTGAAGTGTTGAACGAACCTTCTTCGCCGATCCTGGAGTTTATCGATGTGAAGCGAGTGCGGAAACTGGCGGAATCGGACGCCTCTGCGATGAACTTGCCTTGGTTCGGTCAGTTGATGTCTGGGCCGCAGTTGCTCGCCTACTTGTGGATGATGAACATGTGGCTGAAAGAATACAACGTGTCGGTGGTGAGGGGTTGATTGGTTCGCTTGATGAAGAAAACCGTCCAGATGGTGGACGGTTTTCTTGTTATGTAACCAACTCATCCAGCTCACATCTGGATGCGATTCGATTTTCGCCATAACTTGCAAGCGGCAGCAGTGGTAAGAGAGTTTCGCGAGGGTGACGATTTCGATCAGATTGACAGGTTGGTACGAGACGAATACAGGAAGCGGCACGAGCGGATCGGGGTTCGTTTCCAAGGCAAGTACTCCGTTGACAACAAAAGAATCATTCACAAAAGTGAGTTTTTCCCCACGCAGCAAGATCAGAATGTTCGGAGGAAGCCCTCTTCAAAGGGATTTGTTCTTGAGTCGGATGGCGAGATAGCAGCGGTTATGATAGTGACCCTGCAACAGAAGGGCGGAAACGAGGAAATCAGACGTTTCGTCCGCTGCGTCTTAGCCTCAATGGAACAGCTTCAGCTGCGTTATGCCGGAAACCGGATGTCCTCGCGGAATTTACTCAGTATGATCGCCTTATGTTCGGAAGGATTTTTATTAGCCCCGATGGGGCAAGTCGCCCTGTACAGGCACGTGTAGGGCCGCGAATATGATGAAAAAATACGTCAACGCCAAAGAAATTCTCCCTCCGGCTTTAATCGAGGAACTACAGAAGTACCTGGACGGCGCTCATCTATACGTCCCACGCAAGACGCGCAAAAGCTGGGGCACTGAATCGGGAACACGCGAGCAACTGGATAGGCGCAATATGGAAATCCAATCGCTGTACCGTCAGAACGGTTTGGAAGTGGAATGGGGATTAGACATATGACTAGCCCGAAAAGCCGATGGAGATGTACCCTCCGCTCTGATGAAAGCCCTTGTGAAAGAATGCAAATCCGGATAGCCGACAGATAGCCCGATGTCCGTCACAGAGCGGGAAGTGTCCAGTAGGAGTACGCGGGCCTCTGCCATTCGCAACTGCTGCATATAAGCGCGCGGCGAAACGCCAACCTGCTCCGTGAAACTCTTCGTGAAGTACGACCGATTCAACCCGATATGCCGGACCACCTCTTGGACAGAGATCGATTCTCGGAAGTGTAGGTTCATATAGGTCTGGGCCGCGATCATCTTCTGCGACGGGGTCGACCTCGGAGCATCCACCGAATAGGCAGATGCTTCAGGATGGGCAGACACTTCTGGTATGATCCGGCTGAATAAGGCGTACATCAGTTTCTGTATTGCAAGCATATGCCCAACGCCTCCATCTCCTTCGAATCGGCTGAACAACGCTTGCCAATCCGAGATCAGAGCCGCGTCTACTACTTGTTTCATATAGGGTCTTGCATGAGTTACCCCGGCTTCCTTCAACAACAGAGCTGCCTGAGGACCGTCAAATGCCAACCAGGCCAATTGCAACGGATGCTCGTCAACTCCCGTATCTACGCTATCTAGTCCATACTGATAAGAGACACCCGGGAATAAACAAAACAAATCCCCGGCCTTCAGCCTCAACTCCTGATCCGGCGTTACCAGCCGCAAGCTTCCGCTCACTAACAGATGTACGCTGTAGCATTCAATGCTCCTGGGTCCGACCCAATAACTCGGCTTAGCCACATTGCGTCCCATCCGCAGTGGCCATATGCCTCCTTGCGTTTCAATGGCGTCCGGCATTCTATATTTGAATTCAGCATATTCATGGGCATACTCTTTCATATGGCAAGCCCCCTATCGTTCGTAAAAAGCGACAAAAAGATAAACCGGCCCAACAAAACGCCGTTCTCTTCCAACGCTCGATTCGCTATGATTAGCCTAATAACTAGTTGTTTCATTATAGCAAAACGGAGGAGCATGCACATGAAGAAACCAAACATTCTGCTAATCACAAGTGATCAGCAGCATTGGAATACGATCGGCGCCTTCAATCCAGAGATCGCGACGCCTAACTTGGATCGTCTTGTCAGGGAAGGCACGTCGTTCACAAGAGCCTATTGTCCGAATCCCACGTGCACACCGACACGGGCTTCTATTATTACCGGGATGTATCCTAGCCAGCATGGCGCGTGGGCGCTCGGCACCAAGCTGCTAGAGGACCGTCATACGGTTGGGGAAGATTTCACGGCTGGCGGATATCGGACGGCATTGATCGGTAAGGCGCATTTTCAGCCGCTGAAATCGACGGAAGATTATCCATCCATCGAATCGTATCCGCTCATGCAGGATCTGGAGTATTGGAAGTCATTCGACGAACCGTTCTATGGGTTCGATCATGTGGAGTTGGCACGCAATCATACGAACGAAGCTCACGCGGGTCAGCATTATGCGCTCTGGCTGGAGGAGAAGGGTTGTACCAATTGGAGGGATTATTTCCTGGCACCGACCGGTACAATGGACCCGACGATCAAGCACAAATGGCCGATTCCAGAGGAATACCACTATGATACTTGGATTGCGGAGAGAACGAACACCATGCTAGAGCAGTATAAGAATGCAGACGATAGCTTCTTCCTGTGGTCCAGCTTCTTCGACCCGCATCCACCTTATTTGGTTCCGGAGCCTTGGGACATGATGTACGATCCGGAACAGTTGACGATACCGCAGGCAACTCCAGGTGAGCATGATCGCAACCCTCCACATTTCCAAATGACTCAGCTGCCGAATCCGGACTTCACTATGCTCAAGGAAAGCGGTCATGGCATTCACGGCTACCATTCTCACACTCGCTTTCCGGCGGATGAACGCAAGCAACTGGTAGCGACTTACTATGCGATGACGAGCCTGATGGACCGACACATCGGCCGTATTCTCGACAAGTTGGACGAGTTGGGACTTGCAGACAACACCTTAGTCGTCTTCACGACCGATCACGGTCATTTCTTCGGTCAACATGGTCTGCAGGCCAAAGGCGGCTTTCATTATGAGGATCTGATCAAATTACCGTTCCTCGTTCGCTACCCAGGACAAGTGCCGGCAGGGCATCAGTCTGATGCGATTCAATCGTTGGTCGATCTGGCTCCAACTTTCCTGAGTATAGCAGGGCTTCCGATCCCAAGCGCCATGACAGGCGTTGATCAGAGCGATGTGTGGAAAGGTGCGAAGAGCGCAGCAAGAGACCATGCGATATGCGAATTCCGCCACGAGCCTACTACAATTCATCAGAAAACTTACGTGGACATCCGATACAAGATCACTGTGTACTTCAATCAAACATACGGGGAGCTATTCGATCTAGAGCAAGATCCGGGAGAAATAAATAACTTGTGGGACGATCCCGCCTCAGCTGCGCTGAAATCCGAACTGTTGCTAAAATACATTTGGGCGGAGCTGGGCAAGGAATCGATGCCGATGCCACGTATCTGGCATGCATAAGGTAACGCTCTACTAAGTCACATAAGGCCTTCGAAGCTTATTTCATGGCGAAATCCTTTTCGAGGGCCCCGGAACTTATACTGAATTCAGACGACTTTAATGACCAAACCGTATTCTGCGTCTCCGCCCCATCCGTCTGAGCCCGACCATTTAGCGGAGAAGGCATAATAGTATGTTCCACGTTCTGTCGGGACCGAGAATGTACCGTTGTCCAGCTTGATTGGGATCATTTGTTGATCATGTATGCTTGCGGCTAATACGCTGGTTGGCTTGTTGTTGCCCTTGAATGTGAGGGGGATCAACGCTCCGCTTGCAACTTCCAACGGAGCGTTGTCAGACAACAGTTGCGATATACCTGCTTTGTCTATACAACTGAACCAGCAATACGTTCCGATCTCTACTTCTACATTAGAATCGGCACTACCATTGATCGACACAGACGGAATGGGCGGTTTATCAATTTCATTCGGAGCTAAGATATAGCCCCCTGCCAGCTTATAGTTCGTATATTCAGGTATCACAGCTTCCGTCGGGACTTCAAAATGTTGGATACGAGTTGCAGTAGTACGGTTGAAACTGTGCATGAAGTTCGCTTTTCCTATCACGGTCTTGTGGTCGTCATAGAATACGATCATTCCGGAGAAGGTGACTCCGCGATCATCCAGCGAACGAATCGACTGGGCATCATCCCATAGAATAGAACCGCTCACCAGACTGCCCTTTTCACTTGGAGTCACTTGAAGATCGCCGATATACACCTCCGGGAAATCCGGATCATGCAGCAAAGATGGAGACCTGTTCG
The DNA here is from genome assembly GCF_056401635.1 of Paenibacillus sp. P4_E11. Classification (NCBI taxonomy): domain Bacteria; kingdom Bacillati; phylum Bacillota; class Bacilli; order Caryophanales; family Paenibacillaceae; genus Paenibacillus; species Paenibacillus sp. P4_E11. Next base: position 22,015 of record NZ_JBFUIX010000023.1, read on the forward strand.
ATAGTATGGAAATCAACTGCTCTTGTTCGTTGTAGCTCAGAGCTCCTCCCATGTGAGATATCCCTGCTAGCATGCCAATTATAAACTTTTTCAATGAATACCCTTCCGGAATTGTGTCGGTTTCGCCAAAAGCTATATACTATACAGGTACCCTATCCTTCATGATCCAAAAACAAGAAGGTGAACCTGATGAACCGTGAATTGTCCGAACACTACAATATTCAAACCCGGATCGGTCCGCTGCTCTTCGATATTCATCTCGACGGAACGTTTCTGTCCGCACAGGGACCAAGCCGTACAAACCGACACAACCATTCCAGCTATGAGCTCCATTTTGTTGTAGAAGGCAGTGGACGACTCGTGCTGAATCGGGATGAAATCGAGCTGCAGCCTGACCATTACTATGTCATCCCCCCAGGTGTTTATCATGCGATAATACCTATTGCACGGGGTGGGCTGCGTAAGTATACATTTCGCTTCGATTATACTGTGCACAAGGAGAATGGGATAGTATTTCCCGCGAACGAAGCGGCATCCTTGAGAACTGCGTTGATGGGTATGCCCTATTGGGAAGAACGGGATCTGTCGGGGAACATCGATATTCTTCATCACATTGTGCGTGAATTGGACGTCCAACCCTTAGGTTATTACGCCAAGCTGCAATCCTTGTTCAACCAAATTATCGTAAATGTGATTCGCTCCACTGCGAGCCAGGTGCATGCACCGACTCAGATGCCAAGTCGGATGAGTGACGACAGACGAAGTCAGGTCATCGATGCATTCTTCGATCAATATCGCTCGGACCTGAATCTGGAGGACTTGGCGGAACAATTGCTGCTCAGCCCCCGCCAGACGAGCCGTATTCTGTGCCAACTGTATGGAACCACATTTCGGCAGAAGCTGGCCGACATTCGAATTGAAGAGGCCAAGGACCGGCTGAAACATTCGAAAGATTCGATTCTTCTAATAGCCGAGCAACTCGGATTCGCTTCGCAGACCACTTTCAGTACGATGTTCAAGAAGAAGATCGGCCAAACCCCGCAATCGTACAGACGCAAGTAGAAAGTGACAGAAGGTAGCCAATGACTAGGATATACACCCGGACATACAGGCAGACCCCGTTTCTACAACTCCACTTTGGAGCCGGCAACGGGGTCTGTTCGGTTTAATAGCCATTGATACCTAGATGTCTACTCCTGTAAATACGTACTGACCTTGCTCTGAATGACCTTCGCTGTCTCTTCGGCCGACTTCTGCCCGCTGAAGAAAGCGGATGTTTCCTCCTGCACGATTGTCCGCACTTTCGGATCGGTCTCGCCAAACGATTGGACGCCCGTCAAAAGCGCTTCAATCCGGGCTACATCTTTCGGATCGGCTGGCTTCTGCACGATCTCTTTCCCATCCTTGCCCATCAGCTTCATATTGGATTTGCCTGTGTTGGAAGCAATCTGCTCCATCCGTATCTTGTTAGCATTCTTATTGACGGCGAAGCCCATCAGATCGCGAGAAGCTTGCATCTCCTCGGACAACAAATATTTGACGAACTCCCAAGCCTCCTTCTTGTTCTTCGATTTGCTGTTCATCGCGAGCATCAAGTCGGATTTAAAGGACAGTCCTTTCTTGTCATTCTCCGTCGGCATGTTGTAGTAAGCGGTGCTGTTGCCGTTAAACATCATCTGCGGCAGAAGCAGTATATCCTCGTACTGGATTGGAGTGAACGATTGGAACATGTTAACAGAGCGGTCCGTGCTATTCGGGGCAATTTGCTTGGTATCGAACATCGTTTTGGCCATCTGCAGCATGTCGAGGAACGGTTTGCCGGTAAAATTCGCTTTCTTCGCCCCTGCATCAACGAACTGAGTATAACTACTATCCAATAGCAATCCGATGAACGTAGCTTCGGTCATGTTGGCTAACGCCGAATGGTCGGGAACTCCGTCCTTGTTATCGTCCTTCACCAACTTGTCGGCTACCGCCTTAAAATCTTTCCACGTCCACTTGCTGTCGTCGATTGCGGCTCCTGAAAGCAAATCCTGGTTACCGACTAATAGGTTGAACGAAACTTTGATCGGAATCGCGTACATGCCATCCTTGTATTTCATCGCGTCCAAAATATTAGTAAAGTATTGATTACGGTCGAAAGTAGCGTCGTTCTTAATCAGATCGTTGACATTCTCCAACAGTTTCTTGTCCGCATACTTCTTATAGGGAAGTTCATCCAGGATAAACAAATCGGATGCTTTCCCGCTCATCAGCTCCGTGCTCACTGTCGACAAATATTTCTCCGCGCTCTTCGTATCCTTCGGTCCCATCATGACCATTTGCTTGTTCCCGTCCGTCTTGGGGGCGGCCAACGTTTCCTTGATCTCGATTTTGACCCCTGGGTGTGCGGTTTCGAAATTCGTCTTGGCCGTCTCCAGATAGCGGTTGGATGTAATGACAGACAGCGTAATCGTCTTCGTACCACCTGGTTCGGCAGACGGATTGGCCTCGCTACCTTTCCCATCCGGTGTGCCGGAGGAAGTTCCGCAAGCGGCTAACGTTAACATGGCTGTGATGGTCGCTGTCGTCGCAGCGGTTCTGAACCCATTCTTGGACACAATCTTGAACTTAGTCATTGTCATAATCAATCCTCTCCAATATGTAATAGTTTCATCTTGCTCTGTAATTAGGGGTGAACTGTTCGGCAGAGCCGTCAGAGTCCGACCGTGTCACGGGCATTGTCAGCAGACATTTGTCCACCCTCGATCATGAGCCGCTCCGAGGAAGCGACTTGCGATTGTCTGGCTCGGGCAGCCAATGATTGTTGCCCATCGAGACTCACGCCTCTCTTGGGGTGAACCCCACTCGATAACCCACTTAATGCGCCGAGCAGGAACAGCTCGCCGGGGCGTACCACGTAGGACGTACCCGCCCACACAGCGACAGCAGCGATCAGCCCGACACCAGCGGTCAGTGCGAGGCACAACCGGATGAGTCGGGTGCTCATTGGCAGGCCGAGCAGCACCCACTCGCGCACGCCAAGATGCAGCAGCGGGTAACCAAGCAGCAGTCCGGCGGCACACAAGCCGGTGACGAGGTTGTCCGTGCGCTGCCACAGCCACTCGTGCGGCGACGGCACGTAGCCGATATCGGCTGCCTGGTGCTGCCAGGCCTGGCGAAGCTGATCGACGTAGAACGAGACGTCGATCAGCTCGTCGGGCAGCAGCTGCGGCGGGATGTAGAAGCTGTAGCGGGAGCACCAGACCGCGCCCGCTGCGCAAGCGCCGAAGGCGGCCGTCGCCAGCGCCAGCCGGGACAGCACCGCGCGTTCGGCGCGGAGCAGGTCCGTCCAGTCGCGGCGACGCAAGCCGGTGGCGAGGAGCGCGACGATGCGGCGGGCACGGCCGACGGCGAGCCGCACGGCGAGGAGCGCCACCGCCGCGCCGAGCGCGAGGCGCACGAGCGCCGGCTTCTGCTCCGTCCAACGAAGCTCGCGCGCGTAGTTCACGTACGTGAAGCGGCTCGGCGGCTTGCCAAGCGCGGTGAGCGCAGCCCGCACCTGCTGTTCGCCGCCCACTAGCGCGCCAGCGGTGATCTCCAGCTCCACCGTGCCGATACGGGCTCGGGGGTCAAGCTCGAGCAGCGTCGTGACCGGGATGTACACGTCCGGCGTGCCGTTGTCGGTCATGCGCTGCAGCAGGGAGTTAGCAGACGGCTCGGCCGACACGCCGATAATGCGGAACGGCTCGTTCAACAGCTGCACCGTCTGGCCGACGACTTGCTGCGAGCCGAACAGCCGCTCGGCCAGCGCCGCACTCACGACCGCTACGCGGCTCGCCTCCGCCACCGACGTGGCGCCGAACGTGCTGCCCGGCTGCGCCTGCAGCCCATGGAACGCCGCATAGCCGGCGTTCACACCGAATAGATCGGCGCTCGCGCTGCGCGCGCCGGCCTTGATCATGGCGGCGGTGCGCGCCATGTAAGACGTGCGCCCGGCGCTCCACCTTCGGTCGAGCGCCTCCATGTCGGCGGCCGTCAGTCCAGCCGCACCGCTCGGGTCGGCCGCCAGATCGACCGTAGCGGCCACCTTTTTCAAGCCGACCGCGCCGTTAGCCTGCTCCCACTGGTCGGCGAAAGCAGCGGCAAGGCCGGTTCCGGCCAGCAGCAGTGCGATACCCGCGAACACCATCCAGGATGACAGTCTCGATTGCATCCTCATCGCTCATTCCTCCTTCTTCCAGGATAAAATCAGGTTATTAGTCGTTAGTCGGCCATCATAATTCGATCACCGGCGCTGATCGGCTTGCTGCTGGACGTGATGATCTGGTCTAGCGGTGTGATGCCATTATCAACCGCCGACTTGCTATCGTCCGAGTCGCTGACGGTCACGTTGGCTCGCTGCACATAGAACTCGTTGCCGAGCGTTCCCTTCTTTTCCTTCATCACGTAAACGTACTTGCCTTGGTCGTCTTCTCGAATCGACTGATTGGACAGCAGCATACGGGCTTGCGGCATTTTCTTCGAAAAAAGAATTTCGCCCGCTTCTCCACCCTTCAGTCGACTGTCCTTCAGGTCAACAACTAATTCCTTGCGTCCTGTCGCCGCTGTCGAGTTGCCGCTCTGTGTTTGTCCGCTCGTCCCAGTCGGGTCGTTCAAGGCAGTCAGCTTGCCTTTAATTCGCGCATTACTGAGCGACTTTAGGATGACTTCGATCTCGTCGCCAATGGTCAAATAGTTGGCCTTCTCGCTATCCACCGTCATCTTGAATTGATAGTCTTTGTCTTGATTGGTGACCCGAACGGCCGCACGACCACTTCCAACCGTGAGCCCCGCAGTTGCGTTCACCTCAGTTACCACGCCTTGAACCGTCGAGACGAGCGTCGCACCTCCGTTAACTTGGTCTTGCAGCTGTGCGATTTTACGCTCCTGGATTTGCAGATCGAGCCTTGCACTTTCTATATCTCGCATCAAATCACGACTTTGTTTCTCCATCCCAGACTTCTGTGCTTCAATATAATTGTCCATCATCTTCTCCAGCGACAACTTCTTCTGCTGATAGCGGGCTTGCTCATCGAGCAACGAACTTCTCATATCCGCAGTCCGGAACGTGAGCAGTTGCTGACCGATCGTCACGATGTCGCCCGTTTTCACGAGTACCTGATCGACGATCAGGCGTGAATCTGCGATCAGATCGACCGTCTCAGCCGGCCCGATAACACCCGACCCACTAACGTCATGCGACAGCATGCCGGGGGCAGCCTTCTCAACGTTTACCTGCGGCAAGGAATACGTCAGCAGCGTATTCGACAGCAGGGTCAGCGCAATCATCATCAGCACAAATACGAGGATGGCGAGACGGATACCGCGCTTGCCAGCCCCCTTCTGCGATTCAACCGATGCAGACGGCTCGAATGCCGATTGTATCGATTCCATGGTCCCTTCCCCCTTTTCTATCCAAATAGCCTGATTATCCTTTGATTCCAGACAGTTGAATGCCTTCGATCAAATCCTTTTCCGCGTACAGCATGACGAACAGCATCGGCAGCATATACAAGGCACAAGCGGCAAAGGCCAGCCCCCGCTCCCCTTCGCTTATGACTGATAAGTAAACGGACAACGGCTGCTTCATCGCATCGTGCAGGAAAATAAGCGGCTGCTCCACCATATTCCAATTGTCGATGAACACCAGGATGGCTAGTGCCGCAATGCCCGTCCGACTCATCGGCCAAATAATTCGTATAAATATCCTCAAATGATTTGCCCCGTCCACCCGCGCCGCCTCGATATACGCATACGGAATGTAGATCATATACTGCCGCAACAGGAAGACGCCGAACGCGCTGAAGATGCCGGGAAGAATGATGGAGCCGTATGTATTCAACAGCCCGAGCTTGTCAGCCATAATGAAGTTCGGTACGAGCGTCACCTGGAACGGCATGAGCATCGTGACGATGTAGACGAAGAAGAGCGGCTCCCTGAGCCGGAAGCGCAACTGCGAGAAAGCATAAGCCGCGAGCGACGCCACGACGATCTGCCCCGCGATAATCGGCACCGTCATGCGGACCGAGTTCCAGAACATGAACAGGAATTGCGGCTTCTTGACCAGTACATTGTAATATTGCGACAAGGTGACCCGGTCCGGAATCCATTTCATGGTTACATAAGCATCTTGCAGTCTGGGGTCGCTGGCGTTCTGGGCGGTCCGATTGGTAGAAATCGCATAGAAGTTAGTCGAGATTTCGTTTTCGCTCATAAGCGAATTCGTGAACGTCAGCACGATGGGAAACAGGAATATGACCACAAGCGCCGCCATCAGCGTTGTTAATCCTACTTTCCCTATTGTTTTTTTCATTCCTACCCTCCCCTCTCGCATTAGCTGGACCATATCTTGGCGAGACTTTCGAGATACGCTTGCGGAGAACAAAAGTAGGAGTGGAGAAACGAAGTGCCAGCCTTTGAAATCACGTCGCTTCCTCTGAAATATACAATCCTGCGACGTGATTTCAACAGCGGTCGGAACCCTACTATTGTTCGTAGCACTTAAGTATCTCGACAGTCTCACGACAGTCTCTCGACGGTCCCCATGCGCTACCCCCCAATGGCCCGGCTAATGCGCCGCTCCACCACGAATAGAACCAGCACTAACACGACCACGACGAGCGCCATCAAGAAAGCGGCACTGGTCAGTTTTTGATAATCGAGCGACTTGAACATATTGTTCATGTAATGCTGCAGCATGTAGATGCTGTCATGCGGATATTCCCCAGCAATCGTATACGTTTCGCGGAACACTTTGAACGAATTGATAATCGACATGATGAACACGAAAAAGCTGGTCGGGGTAATGTAGACGAGCGTAATCGATCGCCACTTGCGAAACGCCCCCGCTCCGTCAATCGAGGCGGCTTCATAGTAATCGGAGGGGATATTCTGCAAACCAGCCAGGAACAGTACCATGTTGTACCCAACGTTCTTCCATAAGTACACGACAATGACGACCGTAAGCGCAGCGTTGCTCTCCATCCAATCCCTGGGGGCCACGCCCAGCATGTTCAGCCAGCTGTTCAGCGTCCCGTTCAAGTCGAACAGCACTTGCCAGATCAGCACGATCGAAGCGACCGGTATGACCAGTGGAGCCAGGAATGCAATCCGGAACCAGTTGCGGAAGTACAAGCTCCGGTTCAACAACATCGCAAGTCCGAGCGATAACGCCATATTAAGCGGTACGCTGATGGCTGTGAATAGGAACGTATTGTACGCCGCCCGGCGGAAGATGGCATTGTTCAGCAACTCCGCATAGTTTCGCAGTCCCACGAATGTGCCGTCTATGGGCGTGTCGAGCAACGAGTAGCGAAATCCGATCACGAACGGCACCGCGAAGAACACAGCAAACCCGGCCATACTCGGTGCCAGAAACAGTGCGGCAATCCACCCATCGCGTAACCGGAAAATGTGGCGCATGACGGGTCCTCCTTGCCTTCTCATAATTCGCCAATTTCGGCTAATCGTATCGTAAAGTGTCCATGTGACAACCGTGTGACAAGGTGCTACAATGTTGGCGGGAGGCGGGAGAATAATGAGCAAAACGATTATGATCGCCGAAGATGAGTTGAAAATGCGCAAGCTGTTGGTCGATTATATCGAGCACGAGGGGTATGAGGCGATCGAGGCTGCGAATGGTCAGGAAGCACTAAGCAAGCTGAGTGCCCACCATGTGGATCTGCTTATTGTTGATGTGATGATGCCGTTCATGGACGGCTTCGAAGTGTGCCGTACGGTGCGCTCGCGCTCCGATGTGCCGATTGTCGTACTCACGGCCAAGGCAGAGGAGTATGACAAACTGACTGGCTATGAACTCGGTGCGGATGATTACGTAACCAAGCCGTTCAGTCCGAAAGTGCTGATGGCCAAAATCCGCGCTTTGTTCAAACGGATCAACTCAGAGCTTACGTCTTCAGTCACTGCTGACGATACGGTAGTCGTGAAGCTGGACGGGCTCGAATTCCGCTCGGACTCGAATGAGATCAAGTTGGACGGTCAAGGTGTCACCCTCACGCGCAAAGAATATGAGCTGCTCATGTACTTATATCGCAACCGGAACCAAACGCTGTCCCGCGAGCAAATTCTCGATCATGTGTGGGGCTTCGATTATGAAGGGGATGCCCGGACGGTAGATACGCATGTGCGACGCTTACGTCACAAACTCGCTCCGTATGCCCATTTTGTCGCTACAGTTACAGGGTTCGGCTATATGTTTAAGGCGGTGAAGCGATGAGACGATGGTGGAAACCTAAAAGTATCTCGACTAAGCTTTTTGCCCTCACTTCCGTGCTGCTGATCGCCTTTTTGACCGTGCTGATGCTCGTGCAATCGACCTTTTTCGAATCGTATTATCAATCCAAGAAGATGAATCAACTCAAGCAAGGCTTGGCTAATTTCAAGAGTCTTTACTATAAATCTCCAGCCGATCTGAGCACATTGCCCAAGCTATTCCCGGAATTGGAAAAGAACCTCTCCGCCACGGCTGCGATAATGCAGCTTCGGGATGGGCTCGTGACGACTGGTCCGCAAACAAAGACGAAGGCCATCATCCAAATAGATAAGACGGGTCAAATAGTCAACAGCTCGATTTCTCCACTGCCAGCCTTCGAACCGGAAACGATGATGAGCTTGATGACGGCCATTAATCAATTTCGCGGCGACACCAACCTGACCCGGCGAGTTGTCGACTTGGGGGAGACCGCGAGCTACGTGACTCGCACATCTGACAGGTCCGGCAAGTATATCGCCGCAGTTGTACCGTTATCCAAAGACGGTATAACGGGTATGACGGACTCGTTGCTATTAGCCGTCACTTCGTTGCAGCCGGTAGGGGAAGCCGCTGGAATCATGAAAGACTTTTACTTGTATTTCCTACTGTTGGCGGTTCTCGCCATCCTGTTGCTAACCTATATGTATTCCCGGATGATCTCCCGGCCCCTGATCAAATTGAACAATGCCGCAGCACAAATGGCGAAGCTGGACTTCAGCGTCAAGTGCGAGGTACAGTCGCAGGATGAGATCGGCAGCCTTGGCAGAACGTTGAATTTCTTGTCAGGCAATTTGAATGAAACGCTTGGCCAACTACATACCGCGAATGTGCAACTAAAGGCGGATATCGAGAAGGAGAAGGAACTGGAGAAGCTGCGTCGTGAATTCGTAGCCAGTGTGTCCCATGAGCTGAAGACGCCGATTAGCTTAATAAGCGGCTATGCTGAAGGACTCAAGGATGGCATCGTGTCGGGAGCGCGAAGAGAAGATTACCTCGATGTAATCTTGGAGGAGAGCGGACGGATGGCAGGTCTTGTGCAGGATATGCTGGATTTATCGCAGCTCGAGTCAGGCAAGTTCACACTTACAGTAGCTGAGTTCCAGCTTCATGAACTTATTCACTCGACCGTTGACAACATGTTTATGGAATTTGAGCGCAGAGGGATTCAATGCCTGCTGGAGCTACAGGGACCCGCTGTTGCTTACGGGGATGCTACTCGTATTCGACAAGTGTTGACGAACCTGCTGTCCAATGCAAGTAAGCATGCAGCAGCAGGTGGCAACATTCGAATCCGGACTTCAACTGTGAACGAGGACGTGCAGGTCGATATATTCAACGAGGGGGCACCTATACCGGAGGCAGATTTGCCGCGCATCTGGGAAACTTTCTACACCGTGGAGAAATCGCACAATCGCGAACATGCCGGCTCAGGCATCGGACTAGCTATCGTACACAACATTCTTACCCTGCATGGCGGCAAGTTCGGCGTATTCAATACCTCAACCGGCGTGACGTTTTATTTTACGCTTCAGTTGGCTCCACCCGAGGAAAGAACTTATGCATAAGGCTTACCAAAACTAAGAACCTCAAGCGATGGGGCGTGTATCGCTTGAGGTTATATGTGATTCCTATTATCTAGGCTTGTCTACTCCGCTTAAGTAGGAATATCTCTTCTTCGGACTTGACCACCCTACTAAGTTGGAAATCGAGTCGGTCATTCGTGACACCAATCATCGTGAGAAGCTTCTCGTCAGCTGCAATATTCTCAGATTGGTAATCGTCCAATTTCCGGTTGAGGTGGTCAAACCGCTCGTTCATTTCTTGACGCAGGCTAGAAAGTTCGGACTTTAAGCTTGTCGAATCATGCTGCAAGCCTGTGATATCACCCTTCATGCCTGTGATATCACCCTTCATGCCTGTAATATCACCCTTTAAGCCTGTGATATCACCCTTTAAGCCTGTGATATCACCCTTTAAGCCTGTGATATCACCCTTCATATCATTCATGCTAGACTCTATCCGATCCAACCGGACCAGAACTTCCTGAGCCTTTATCTCGTGGATATCTGCCTTCATCTCGTTCATGCCGGACTCCATCCGGTCCAGACGAACGAGAACTTCCTGAATCAGAGCTTCCATTCCGCTCACACCTTCCCTTAACTAATCATAGTTTAACATGGGAGTCTGATTTGTGGTATACCTCTAATTATAGCGAACATTTGTTCTTGTGTCAAAACTTCTGTAGTCGTGGGTCACAACAAAAAACCACCTTCCGGTGGATGAATAATCAATTATTTTATCCGAATTTTATACTTGCAAGAGCTGTCGGACTGTTCTACCAACTCCCCTGCATTCGCTTCAATCACTCTGCGTGAAGGCCAATTGTCGGGTTGACACGTGAGCAGCACTTCATCTAAATGCCGCTCGCGCGCTTGCTCTACAAGACCTTGCAGGAGCAGCTTCCCATATCCATTTCCTCTCGCTTGAGGACGGATAACATAGCCGATGTGGCCGCCGGACTGAAGCAGCGCTTCATTCAGATGAGGCCTAAGCTTGCCGTACCCCACCGGCTGATCGTCCACGTACATCCAGTAAATTGTCTGCGGGACTAGACCCGTCGCCAAATCGATACCTTTCGCCATGCGTTGGAGCTTTTCCATCTCGGCAGGATATTGCTCATAAGACACTCGAAAAAGTCCATTATTAAATCCGTTCTCGCCTGGTCCAATCTCCTGGATCATCGTGTAAAGCTCAAGATCTGCAACGGCCGACAGCTCCCGAAGCTCAATTCGCCTGGGCAGAGGCTCAGGCTCTCTGTACCGATCCATCATTCTCTCACCCCTGATCGCCCTCTAGCCGTTTCCTTACGGAATCCGGTACTCTGCGCATAAATCGTTCCGCATCCCGAGCGAACCCATATTGTTCGTACAACCCGTGCGCATCTTTCGTCCCCAAAATGCCCTGAACGTTCTTCAATTCCTCCGAGGTAGTAATAGCCTCAATGAGTGTCTTCCCCACTCCCCTGCCCCGGTAGTCTTCGTCGATGAACACATCGCAAAGGTAGTAGGTCGTGGCGAAGTCCGTTATCACTCGAGCAAAGCCGATCTGTTTCTCACCGTCATAGACCCCATAGCACAAAGAATTGTCGATCGAGGTCTGAATAATGCTCGCTTTCGCTCGATGCTGCCCCCAATAGCTCCTCTGCAAGAAACCTTGGATCACATCTACATCCAACCGAGATTTATCTGTGCTAATCAATAATTCCATTCCGTACCCCTCCCAGGTTTTTAAGGGGTATCATATCAAGCAGCAGACAATTTGGCAATATTTTTTTGGAACATCTCAGAGGCGTATAGCAAAACGCGGAATCGTTTCGTAGGTACCCGTACTGCCTGGTAAAAATGCCAACTGCCACAAGTGCTATGAGCTGGGGGACAAGATGAGTAAAAAAAGCGACGCTCTGGTCGGCAGTGGAATTGCCGTCAGTGCGTCGAGTGAAAATGGTATAATGGTCCATGGAGTTGACCTTTCTCTGGATGCAGATGGATTCCGCTCAGGATGCATGCCGAAGAATCGAAGAGAAGCTACTCATTCCGGATATGCAACTGATAAAGGAATAACATGCTTACTGCCATTTCTCCAGCATCCGATCGATTGCTATCGCTCTGTGGCTAATTGCATTTTTCTCATCCATCGTCAGTTGGGCCATCGTCCTGCCATAGGAAGGTACGAAAAACAAAGGATCGTACCCGAAGCCGTTGTCGCCCAGCGGGCGATCGACGATCCAGCCCGCGCAAGCGCCTTCCGCGTGCAGCGTCGTCCCGCTCGCAGGATCGTGCATCGCGAGCGCGCAGACGAAGCGCGCCTTGCTGAGCGCTCGCGCGCCCTCCAGCGCCTGCGCCGCCAAGAGATCGCCAGCCTGCGCTGGCGCTCCCTTGGCGCTTGGCGCCTGCTGCGCGCTCGCCTCGCTCCCGCTACTTGCTCCTTCACTGCGCTCGGTCACGCCCGCCGCGAGCGGCGCCAACCGCATGCGCTGCAGCTCCTGCAGCAGCTTGCGGTTGTTCGCCGCGTCGTCGGCCGGCTCGCCGGCGTAGCGCGCCGAATAGACGCCCGGCGCACCGCCGAGCGCGTCGACGCACAGGCCGGAGTCGTCGGCCATCACGGGCAAGCCGAGTACTTGCGCGATGACGACCGCCTTCTTCTCGGCATTGCCGGCGAACGTGTCGCGATCCTCGACGATGTCCGGTAGTTCCCCGTAATCAATAAGACTTCGCACCGTGATCCCCAGCTTACCGAAGCGGTGCGCAAACTCTCGCACTTTGCCCGCATTACGAGTCGCGATCACGAGAACTTTACCTTCAGGATTTGGCCGCATATTTCCCACCGCCAACAACAGACACGAGCGGTCCCAGAACTTCCTTCTGCTTCTCGATCATAAGCTCGATGCCATGCTCCGCTAAGGCCAGCAACTCGTTCAACTCATTCCGCGAGAAGGGGGATTCCTCTCCTGTTCCTTGCACCTCGACGAACTTGCCTTGACCCGTCATCACTACGTTCATGTCTACCTTCGCTTGTGAGTCTTCGACGTAATTCAAGTCAAGACACGCTTTCTCTTGAATAATCCCTACACTGATCGAAGCTAGAAAATCCGTAATAGGTGAGCTCTTCAGCTTATTATCCTTCATCAGCTTATGGATGGCGAAGCATAGCGCGACGAATGCTCCTGTAATTGAAGTTGTCCGTGTGCCGCCATCAGCTTGAATAACGTCGCAATCAATCGTAATCGTTCGTTCGCCGAGTGCCTCCAGTTGGATCACGGAACGAAGAGCCCGTCCAATCAAGCGCTGAATTTCCATCGTCCGGCCGCCAATCTTCCCTTTGGCTGCTTCACGTTGGTTGCGGACTTGAGTAGCGCGCGGCAGCATGGAGTACTCTGCATTGATCCAACCTTTGCCTTGCCCTTTCATGAAAGGTGGCACCTTCTCCTCGATCGACGCCGTGCATATTACTTTCGTATCGCCGACCTCAATGAGCACCGATCCTTCCGCATGCTTAATATAGTGGGGAGTAATCGCGATTGAACGCGGCTCCGCGAAATCTCTGCCGTCAAATCTTGTATCCATACCATACAGCCTCCATTCCTATTCCGATCCAACCTTACTATTGTACGCTGAACCACCTCATTTTACCAAAGTCCCGCAAGAAAAGCATTACCCCGATATTTCTTCGTGTTTGGAACAACAAAAGAACCCAGCCCCCAATCTTGCAGGGCCAGGTTCTCGCTATATGCGTAAACTTACATCTTGATCGGGTTCAGTCCTGTAGGACGGGTGACCGGTTTGCTTAAATTTTGATTATCCGTGGAAGTAACTGCCGCATTGCCATTAACCTTGATTTGTACTTTCGAGACGCCTGCGTTCTCCGTTAAGGATAGGATGACGGATTGCACCGCAGCGCTAGGCGCTTTTTTATCCGTACCGAGTAGCTTGTCAGTAAAGTTAACGTTCATCACGCCGTCTGCCCCGAGCTCCAGCTTAGGTAATTCCAACGTCGGCGCTAGTACGGACTGAAGCTTGGACTTGGCAGTAGGTCCCAGGATGAGCTGCTCCATGACCACTTTAGCTTTATCGTCGGATCGCTTCACAAGTCGGGTAACCGGGACATAGTACTTGGTCTTATCGCTCGTTTCCCCTTGGAAATACAAGGTGACCGGCGTCGATTGCCCATATTCTACGCCTTCCGCACGTTCGAGGTTAATGCCCATGGTCCGGGTCAGCAATCCGTCAATCGGAGTTCCGCCGTTAGGCATTTGCGTGAGCGCCTTGCCATCTAGCCAGATTTGCACGTTGTCGATGCCGGAGAACCCGGTCAGTGTCCAAGTGATGGCTTCCAGCAGCTTGCGCTCGTCTTGGACCGCGTAGTTCTTGAATTCCTTGGAAAAGTCGACGACGGCAAGTTTCTTTTCCATGTTAATATCTAACCCTTTAACCTGTGTCCCCTTCGGCAGCACGGCGTGAAAATCTTTGGGGAGTTGCCCCTTCGAGGCGCCGTCCTCCACCATGAACTCCATCGCCTTACGGGCGATGCCCTCTACTTTCGGCAAGTTCATCGTGACCGGCGCAATCATGCCGTTGCGGTCTTTCAAATACAACGTTGCGGTTTGGGTCTGACCTTGTACCCCAGCGGATACGCTCACAGCACCTCCTTGTGTACCGTTCACGACGACATCAGCAGGCGGGGGATCGATCTCGCTTGATTTCATCAGGGAACAGCCGGAAGTCAGCAGTACAGTGACGCCTGCGATCGCTCCCCATTTTATCCAGTTGCTCGGCTTCATTGGAATCCTCCTTATGGTTTCTTAGGACTAGGTACTACTATGTATACGAGCCTTGACAAGTTATATACCTACAATTTGAATAAGCCTAATACAAAGTGATGTTTAGCCTTGGGTTGTCCCATTTTGGGTTTGATCCACAATATGGTATGCTGAGACAATGAACCGTCTCCCCACCAGGGTCAAGGCAGTTGCAATCGTCTGAGGAGGTATGTACAATGGCCTACAGCTTGAACAGTCAGAAAGTAGAAATCGCGACTCACGCTTGGTTGAAGGAGCGCGGTGTAGAAAAGGAAGCGATCGCCGAACTCGTCATGTTCCTCCAGCAGCCATACTTCCCTAACTTAACTCCAGCCGAGTGCCTAGAAACCGTTGAACGTGTATTGTCCAAGCGTGAAGTGCAGAACGCTATTCTTACTGGCATCCAGCTCGATATGCTGGCAGCCGAGGGGAAGCTGCTTCCCCCACTCCAGGAGATGATCGAGAACGACGAAGGGCTTTACGGCTGCGATGAAGTTCTTGCCTTGTCGATCGTGAACGTCTATGGCAGCATTGGCTTTACGAATTTCGGATATATCGATAAGCTCAAGCCTGGGATTCTGAAACGTCTGAACGACAAGTCAACCGGCGAAATTCATACGTTTCTGGACGACATCGTAGGGGCGATCGCCGCAGCGGCAAGCAGCCGGATTGCTCACCGCAAGCAGGCAGAGAAGGAAGCCGAGCAGGCGGCGATAGGCGAACCGCTGTAAGGTGTATGTGTGAGCGGATGTAATCACCAACTGCAAGCAGGATAGAAGTCTGCGAATAATCTTTGGCACACGCTAATAAACCCCGCTCCTAGTGCAAATGCACAGGAAGCGGGGTTTATTGTCAAAAACGCTCAGGATACGTTAAGCACCTGAGCGTTGTATGGCGGTAATAATCAGAACACCGTTTGAATCAGCAAGTACGCATTCAGCACAGCTATAAAGACGGCCACCGTCCAAGCCAATATCTTGATCCACAACGGATTGGTGAATTCGCCCATCTTCTTCTTATCACTCGTGAACCTAACCAGAGGAATGACCGCGAACGATAGTTGGAACGATAAGATGACTTGGCTTAAGATGAGCAAATCCATCGTCCCGCTCTCCCCGGCAACAGCCGTGACGATGACGGCGGGGATAATCGCAATCATCCGCGTAATGAGTCGTCTGAGCCAAGCAGGGAGACGAATATTCAGGAAGCCTTCCATGACGATCTGCCCGGCCAACGTTCCAGTCAGAGTTGAACTCTGGCCTGCCGCGAGTAAGGCCACTCCGAACAAAATGCTTGCGATCGTAGAGCCCATAAGCGGAGTGAGCAGATGATACGCATCATTGATATCCGCGACATTCGTATAACCAGCTGTATGGAACGCTGCTGCAGATACGATCAGAATCGACGCATTAATTAACAAGGCAAAAAATAAAGCGATGGTTGAATCCCATGTCGAGAACTTGATCGCCTGCCGCTTCCCGAGCGGAGTTTGTTCATACTGGCGCGTCTGCACGATGGAAGAGTGCAGATACAAGTTATGAGGCATTACCGTTGCTCCCAGGATGCCGATAGCGATGTAGAGCATTTCCGGATTTTTGATGATTTCCATGGTAGGGACAAATCCTTGCAGAACGCCCCCAACATCGGGTCTCGACCAGATCACTTCAACGAGGAAGCAGACGCCGATAGTACCGATCAGTGTGATGATAAGAGCCTCGATGTAGCGGAAGCCTTTATTTTGCAAAAGGAGAACGACCAGTACATCAACAGCTGTTATGATGACGCCCCATATGAGCGGTATGCCGAATAGTAAATTCAAGGCGATGGCGGTACCGATGACCTCGGCCAGATCACACGCTGCAATTGCCAACTCGCATAATACCCAGAGGACCATTGAGACTGGCTTGCTATAATGATCGCGACAGGCTTGTGCCAAATCCCGGCCCGTGACGATCCCTAATTTACTTGCAAGGGTCTGAAGTAGCACGGCCATCAGGTTGGAAAGAAGAATGACAGATAACAGGGCATAGCCGAACATAGAACCGCCTGCTATATCGGTTGCCCAGTTACCAGGATCCATATAGCCAACGGCAACCAAATAACCCGGTCCTGCAAATGCCAGAAACTTTTTGAAAACAGAACCTTTGGTAGGAATACGCATGGAACGATGTACTTCAGGAAGCGATTGGGTCGTTCTTGCCTGCTGCCACCCTGGTTCCGGTGTTGATATAGTTGAAGAGTTCTCACTCATCGATACTCACCTCGATTTATTATGAATTGTGCTAGACTAATAATGTTGGCCAAGACCAACTTTTGCGACAAAAAAAATGAAGCCTTTATAATAGCATATTCTGTAGCCCGCATAATGTTTCCTATCTTTATTGTACTCAGCAAAGAAAGTTTGTCAAACGCAACTTTTTGGGTTAATTCCAATGTTTCTCTAGTGCAGATCCGTATGCTGAATATGKGCCATCTCCACTTGAATGGTGGTGTGTGTAATATTGAACTGACGTGCCATCCGTTCTATTGCAGCCTGAAGGACGGATTGACTGTCTGCATGATCGTCGATTAGCAGATGACAGCTGAACGTATCCATACCGGAAGTAAGCGACCATATATGCAAATCATGGACATTCACCACTCCTTCGATTCCGAGTAACGCCTTCTTAACTTCCGTCTGATCGACATGGGACGGTGTACCTTCCATAAGAATGTGCACGGATTGGCTTAATACGCCCCAAGCACTTTTCAGAATAAGCAAGGCCACGATCATGCTGATGATGGGATCGGCAATATACCAACCGAATAGCGACATCACGATACCCGCTGCAATCGCACCGATCGAACCTAGGGCATCGCCAATAACGTGCAGATAAGCGCTTCGAACATTAATATTTTCCTTTATGTTGCCCTGCCTTAAGAGTGACCATGCACTTGCCAGATTAGCCAACAACCCGATACAGGCAATGACAATCATCGTACTACTGCTAACAACAGGTGGTTGTTGCAGCCGCCCAATCGCTTCCCATACAATAAATCCGGATACAGCCACAAGTGTGATGCCATTAATAAGTGCAGCCAATATTTCGAACCGATAATACCCATAAGATTTGCCTGCGGATGGTCGCTTGGCTGCAAATCCGATCGCGATTAGACTAAGTAACAGTGAAGCCGAATCGCTAAGCATATGACCGCTGTCGGATAACAACGCCAAGCTGTCGGTAATCAACCCTCCTGCGAATTCCAGAAACATGATGCCAGCCGTAATGATAAGCGCGATGACCAATCCTCTGCGGCTTCCGTCTGATCCGTGATGGTGGTGTCCATGATGACCATGACTATGATCATGATCGTGGCTATGGTTGTGGCTGTTTGGATGTGAATGGTTGTGTGACATAGTAGGGATGACGCCTCCTTAATAAACGATATGGCATTACGTATGCTGCAGGAAGTATATAGGATTCCCATAACTTCTCGACAAACACATGAACAATTGATCATATATTAGTTATAATGGAATTGTATCAATCTGTCAATCGTTTTGGTCGTTCGTTTCCTCCGAGTCACTGTAGTGCCTATTGATGTTCAAGGAGTCGCCTATCACCTTCACCCAGAAAAAGTTTGCTTACATCATTAGAGGGAATAAACAAGGCACTGTAGAATGTTTTGTTATTCTATTGGCATTTAGATGATTTCTGAGGGGGATTAGTTTGAAGAATACGGTCGTATTATTCCTTTTACTTTCAATTGTTTGTCTAGGTATTTCATCACCTTCCTATGCAGATGATACTGATCTAACAATTAACATTAATTTACTAAGCAAGGCGTGATTTGGGGACAAGAGAATGGTCGACATATATACTTTCTCGATAGATTAGATCAACCAATCCCAATCATAGATTCCCCCTTCTATGCCAAGTATCTTTCTAATCTTAGGAGTGGACTTCCAACCATGTTGGACGAAACCCATACCTATCTGACCTTCCAGGGAGATCCCTTTAATACATCAATTGTGGTACGCTTGAATATTCAAACAGGATTACTTGACCAAGTCTACCCGAAAGCTCCAACTGAGAACAAAGTTATAGGCGGACAACTTTTTTATCGAAATCATATGCTATATCATTTTTATGCTGCTACCAATGAAGGTCAGACTACGATGAATCTAGTAACCGTTGATCCTGATTCAGGACAAAATACAGGAGATTATAAGAATATCCTGAATGAGTTCCAGATTCCATATGTCGTCGGAGATGAAGTACACTTTTGGACAATGTCAGAATCAACCGGGGAGTTGAGTGTTTCTATCTTTACTCTGCCTAACTGATCCAGAGCTATATTCAACCGGAACGCTAGCGACGACTAGAGAATTGGTGGACTACGTCCGCCTAAAACAAAGGTGTGCTAGAATAAGTAAGTCTGTAGCGGATAATACAGAGAAGGAGAGGAACGACACTAATGAGAAAATACGGCCAAGAACGCTATGACGCGCAGTCGTTCACGCTTCGTTGTCTCGGAGTAGAGAAACGCGGACAATGGGTGGATGTCGAGCTGGCGATGCAACTTGCAGACGGGGAAATAATGCCCGAAGGGCTTGTCTCCCCAAGCGTACTCGTGATTTGTGTGCCGATAGGTGAAGTGGTTCAAATCGTGATTCAGGACGAAGGCTGCGACAGTGAGTATCAATTTACCCCAGCCGAAGAAGAGCTTGTCCGTGATTATATTCGTGACCATTGCGCGGCGTTGATTCGGAGTGTATCGTGAACAAACGATTTCAGCGCCTCGCATGTATGGGACCACTCTGCGGTGACAGCCATCGTCAAAGTGGTCGCCAAATACAGGCAGCTAGGCAAAGAGGTACACATATCGGGGTTGAATGATGAAAGTCGACGGTTAGTAGAACAATCGAGACTTGCCTTTCCTACAAATTAAGATTTTTGCGATGGAACACATACAGGGCGATGGCATAGCCCAGTATACCCAAGCCCAAATATACTAGCACGGCAGGCAAGAGTGACTGATTACCCGCCAGTATTTCTGCAGGCTGGAACCAGTAGAAGATGGAAGCGTATCGCTTCGAGGCTAAGCTCTCGCTCAGCTTGCCGATTAAGTCCAACGCATAGAACAACAGTGTCAACCCGCCTGCATATGCTACAGCCTTACGCTCATCTACTGTGAACGCTGCAAGAAGGAAGCAGTAACCACCAATGGCCAGGAATAACAGGTAGCCGATCCCGTTCAGGGCGAGGAACGGGCCGACGGCTTCAATCGGCTCCCCTGCCATATAACCTCCAGCGAAGCAGAAAACCACGTTCAGAACAATGACGGCGAATAGAGAGGCGACGAAGACAGCGATACAAGTTCCTAGCACCTTCAGCCGGCTAACCGGAACGGACAATAAATACGCCATACTACCCTGTTCGACGAAATGGGCCAGCATCTTCGCAGCAAGCGACAGGGTGAACAACGTCATCAGCAGCAGGAAGATAAGACTGTAATATTGCAAAGACAATAAGTCCGTTACGCTGCTGATTGCTGCCCCTTGCTGCATCCCGAAGGCAACCCGGAAGCCTTCCGGCATGTCGGTCATCATCTCCATCTTCGCTTCGATCGTCTCCTTCATGCTAGGATAGATTGAAGCCATCAATAGCAAGTAGAGCGATGATCCCAGACCGTATCCCAGGATTAATTTCAAATTTCGTTTCAGCAGTGCTCTGAATAAGACTAAGCTCATTTCGCTCCCCCCTTCCCGTAATAGTTCAGGAACAAATCTTCCAGATCCTGTTCCACCGTATGAATCTTCGCTACTTGTACCGTACCGAGAAGTTGGATGATCTCATTCAAGTTGCCTTCGATGTGGAACTCTGCGACACGATCTTGAACGGATACCGTTAACGGATTATCACTTAATCGAGCCAACCCCTCTGTATCTTCCAGGGTCACGAGCAGCTTCTGCTTCCGCTTCGCGCGAATCGACTCGATCGTCTCTTCCAGGATGATTCGGCCTTCCTTAATCATAGCCGCACGGTCGCACGTCTTCTCCAGCTCAGCGAATATGTGAGAGGACATGAATATCGTCTTCCCTTCCCGCTTCTCCTGCGTAATCAGTTCCACGAATCGTTGCTGCATGAGCGGATCGAGGCCCGACGTTGGTTCATCCAGCAGCACCGTCTCCGGGTTGTGCATGAATGCCGCCACGATGCCGACTTTTTGCTTCATCCCCTTCGACATCTTCGTAATAGGCGTTCCTGGGTCGAATTCGAATCGATCGATCAGCTCTCCGCGTTTCTTCGTCGTCCTCAATCCCCGCATATCGCCCAACAGCTGAAGAAATTCACTTCCAGTCATCCGTTCAAGGAACGCGATTTCGCCGGGTAAATAGCCGACATGCTTCTTAATCTCCGTCGCATCCTTCCAGCAATCCAACCCATTCACGCTAGCTCTGCCCTGATCCGCCTTGGTGAAGCCCATCAGATGGCGAATCGTTGTAGACTTCCCTGCCCCATTCGGACCAATGAAACCGAACACTTCTCCTCGACGCACCTCGAACGAAACGTCGAAAATCCCTTTGCCATTCTTGAAAGCACGTGTCAACCGATCCAGCTTGATCATTTCCCACACCTACTTTTGAAATATAATGTCACTTAAACTTCAAAACATAAGCATAATATACATCAACTCCCTTCACTTGTGAAGAGGTTTTAAACTCTGAATGCAAATATATTTCAAAATATGCTATAGTTGAGCTATCAGGGGGTGAACCGGTGAACGGATTCCAAAAACGGACGAAAGCTAAGATGGATCAGATTGAGCAATGCGCGATCGAGCTTCTCATCAAGCCGATCCCGGAAATAACGATAGCGGAAATTGCCGCTCAAGCAGGGGTTTCCCAGGTCACGATCTACAATTACTATGGGAGCAAAGAAGCCTTATTGAAAGCAGCGCTTAAACGTCTGTTCGACGAGCAGCTTACGCATTTCAAGGATCTAATAGACAGCCCTCTTCCATTCGATGATAAGCTGAAGCAAATCGTACTGATCAAGCGAATCGCGTCCACTAAAGTCCATTCCGACACATACGTCCAACTGTTGAATGCCGATGCCGAAATGCAATCATTCGTCCAGCATTATTCCCATGAGAATTCCATTCCCCTCTTCCTGCGATTCATTCAGGAAGGCCGGGCTTGCGGCCGGTTGCGCAGTAATGTGCACGATGAGATGCTATTGGTCTATCTGAACATGTTCAGCCACGCGGTATCGCTTGTAACGGAAGAGGAGATGGCTCGGATGGGACAGCCAGGCGGGCTAGAGGAGCTAATCGATCTGTTCTTCTACGGTCTATTGAACCAGCAGAATGAGTGAACACGGCAAAAGAAAGAGCCTCCATGCTTCATCTGCATGAAAGGCTCTATTCGACTCTATGGCTTACTTCTTCGGTACGATGCTGAACACGATTGCTTGACCTTGACTGTTCGCTACTTTTATCTCAACTGTATAGCCGCCCAGTACAATCGAGAAATCTTCAACTTTTTGTTTATTCGACACTTTGTTGTATACGCTATCGATCGTCTCCTCGAATTTCGCAGCGTCGTAACTGAACAAATAGCGGACGAATGTTCGGATCACTTCCTGATTGCGAGCCCATGCTCCGTCCTGCATACTTAAAGTGATGCCATATGTATGATACGCAGGCTCCAACCAAAGTGAAGCTTCATCAGCCGGAATGGCCGGATCAGGATGGAGGCTTAATGCATTTGTTTTGGTATCAGCATTCTTGAACAGCCGCAAGGTTGTTTCCGACATATCATAGTTCGTGCCCCGGAGCTTGCCCGCCTCCAGCATGACGTTATACGCCTTCAACATCGTTTCGCTCGGAAACATAATTTTCTTGTAACTTCCATCTCGGGTAGGCACAACCGTCTCATACCGAACCTTCGAATCCCCTTTTACCACAATCCGTTTGCTCTTATCGATAATCCGTTCCATTACGGTCAACGCTTCTGCACGAGATACGAACACTCCCACTCCGAAATACCCATTCGGGTATCCTTCCATAATCCCCTTCGCGAACACTTCGGAGATGAACTTCTGCTCCCGGCTCGTTGCGCTTTGGAAATCACCGATTGCGCTTGTAAGCAGCTTGCCGTAAGACTCGTCCTCAAGAAACTCTGTTTCCTTCATCGTGTAATAGACGATTTCCGCTACTTTCTCACGGGTCAGCTTCGCTTTGAAATCAGGAAACTGGGTCTTACTGATCAGATTCAAGTCGCTTGCCAGATCGATATAAGGCTTCGCCCAATAGCCCACTATGTTCGGTCTGAAGTTGAAATCCCGATAGTCCTGGTTCAATACACTTTGATTGGCAGAGC
The DNA here is from genome assembly GCF_056401635.1 of Paenibacillus sp. P4_E11. Lineage (NCBI taxonomy): Bacteria > Bacillati > Bacillota > Bacilli > Caryophanales > Paenibacillaceae > Paenibacillus > Paenibacillus sp. P4_E11. The sequence goes on from NZ_JBFUIX010000023.1 coordinate 45,031, forward strand.
TTAACGACATCTTGAACGATTGCGTCCAGCTGCGTTCCCCGTTCGGATGCTTCTGGGAGAATGACAGCAACAGGATCTTCAGGAACTGATCCACTGTAACCGTTTCATTCGCTCGGAACGTACCGTCCGGATAGCCGTCAAGAATACCTTCATTCACCAATTTCACAATCGTCGGCTCCGCCCAGTGGCCCTTAATATCCGTGAAGTTCGCGCCCTGTAAATCGGCAGCCGCAGCCCCCTCTATCCGGGCGGACACGAGCAGCATCACGAGCGTAATTACCATAACCCCTATTCTTCTAAACATCTTGCAGCCTCCGTTGTCTGTTCCGTATCCGAGTAGTCCATCAACTAGAATAATCGGTTTTTCCCGGAATGGGAACGCTGCTTAATACCTATCTTGTCGAACCTGGTACATTCCTGTCGTTTGTTGAACGATGTCGATATAGGTCTTTCGTAGCGGCACTTTCAAGCTTTGTATGTATGGAAAAATACAGTATAATTCGAAGTAGCAAAGTCTGGAGGAACTGACCCTTGAAACGATCCCAATTGTCGCCATTCTGGTCCACTGTTGTCCAGCGACTGCCGTTCCAGCCTAGATGGTACCCCGCTATTCTCGTAGCCGGCTTCCTCGTTGGTTTACTGCTATCCGTCCTCTTGTTCTATAACATCCGACACGATGACAACTATCCAGAGCAGTATGAATACCGGAAGCTGCGGGCGGCGAACGGTGTAGTGCTGTACACCCTCGAGACGACGCCGGACAATGTCCAACTGCGCACAATCGAAACGAATGTAACCGGAACCCCCTATTATGGAATCAATGGCGGTTTTTTCTGGGAAGGCGCTTTATTGAGCATTGCAGTTGTGAACGATCAACCGTTGAAGGGGCTGCCCGGTGACTATGGGTCCGGTTGGTACAATACGGGGGTTCAGGCTGATTTGAAGCGGGGCACACTCGTATGGGACGAAATCGCAAGACGATTCTCCGTCCAGGTCGTCCTAGAAGCAGGAGAACTCCAGGTAACCGACAAACAGCATTATTGGGCACAAGGCGGAGTCAGCATGGGACTATCCAATGAACGAACCTGGGACCAGAGCATGATCCCCGAGCAGATGCCAGCTTATGAGGAAGCGCATATGCGTACTGGACTCGTATACGACGCTCAACAAAATATATACATGATAGTAACACCGACCCCTTGCACTATCGAACAGTTCCGCTCCGCGATCATAGAAAAGCTTGGTGAACGCCATCTCGTGGACGGAATCTTCCTAGACGGTGACGGCTCCTCCCAGTTGAACAGCAAGCAAGCGCATCTTGCAGGAGACCACCGTCAAGTGTATCAGATGCTTACCTTGAAGGAATAGAGCAGGAACGTATGACGTACAGAAAGGAATGGTGACGGAAATGGCATACGAATCATTCGAGTGGCAGTGTCAGGACGGGACGCTTATGTATGCATGCGCCTCAAACCCAGAGGAGCGTAGTTCGGTCAAGGGAGTAATTGGTATCGTACACGGAATGGGAGAGCACACCGACCTGTATCTCCATGTAGCAGAGATGTTCAATGCACATGGCTATGCGGTTCTAATGTTCGATCAACGCGGGCATGGACGTACGAGAGGTCAGCGCGGCCATACGCCTTCCTATGAGCATTTACTTGAAGGAATAGATCATCTTCTGCACGAAGCTGAATTGAGGTATCCCGGTGCACCCCAATTTCTGTATGGCCACAGTATGGGGGGAAATCTTACCCTTAATTACTTGCTAAGGCGCAAACCCGCCCTTCAAGGGGCGATTGTGTCTGGCCCTTGGTTGAAGCTTGCATTCGAACCACCCACTGCCATGCTGGCTGTCGCGAGAGTACTCGAGTCGATCTACCCTAGATTCTCGAACCACCGGCCCATGAAACCGCACAATCTAACCTCAGATCCGGAGATGCTTCGACGCATTCAGGAAGATACTGAGCGGCACGGATACATTACAGCCAAGTACTTCTTCGGAGTTGTACGTGCTGGGAACTGGGCGTTGCAGCACGCTTCCGAGCTGTCCGTCCCGCTGCTGCTTATGCATGGTGGGGACGACAAAGTGACGTCCATCAAGGCGAGCAAGCAGTTCGCCGAGCAGGCCGACAAGCAATGCGAATTCAGAGAATGGCCTCAATTCAAGCATGAGCTGCATAACGAACAGAACCGGACGAATGTGTTCGCCGCCATGGTCGAATGGCTGGATCAACATCTACATTAATGGCAACGGGGGATCATCCTAATTTGAATACACTTTCATACGGATTGTTGAGTATCTTGACGGTAGCTCCTTGCTCCGGGTATGACTTGATGTTGAACATCCATCTATTCTGGCAAGCCAAACATAGTCAAATCTACCCGCTGCTTGCCGAGCTGGAACGCCAAGGCTTGGTTGAATTCGAGCTTGTGGAGCAAACGAATAAGCCGGATAAGAAAGTCTACTCCATCACAGAGAGCGGAGAAGCCGCTGTGAGGAGTTGGATTCCGCAGCCCACTGCCGATCCGGTTACTCGTGACGAATTCACGCTCAAGCTGTTCTGCGTATGGATCAGCGACCCTCAGTCCGCCAGGCAGCTGCTGCTGGAACGGGAAACGATGTATCGGAACAAGATGTGTCGATTGGAGAAGTCAATGGCCAAAATCCATGGCATGGTCGAGGAAGGTTCCGAGTATCTCCAGATGAACTCCCGGTATTTCGGAGCTTATGCCTTGGTACAACGCGGCCTAATGCTTACTCGTACGAACCTGGAATGGATTGAATGGATGCTTCAGATTTTGGGGAATTCGGAGGGAAAGGAGAACTAGAAGCGGAAACGGCCGTTCCAAGTGAAAAAGGACCTCGTGAGCTCAAACTAAGCCAAAACTCGCCGGGTCCTCTTTTCACTTTCCACTCCTGCTGCTCGCAGCGCTCGAAGGCCGGAATTCGGCCTTGCAACTCGTGATTCCGCTACCTGCTGCACTCATAGGCCGGAATTCGGCCTTGCAGCTCGTGAATCCGCTTCTCACAGTGCTCGAAGGCCGGAATTCGGCCTTGCAGCTCGTGAATCCGCTGCTCGCAGCGCTCGAAGGCCGGAAATCGGCCTTACAGCACGTGAATCCGCTTCTCGCAACACTCGAAGGCCGGAATTCGGCCTTGCAGCTCGTGATTCCACTTCTTGCGGCGCTCGAAGGCCGAAAATCGGCCTTTCAGCTCGTGAATCCGCTTCTCGCAGTGCTCGATGGCCGGAATTGAGACAGTCGATTAACTGTGGACAAGAGGAGTGGAGAGTGAAAAAGAGGACCCTGGCGAGTTTTGGCTTGAACCTCCCACCGCTGAATCCCTTATACAATCAAAGAGGTTCAAACAAGATGTTTGAGCAGAAGGGTCCTTTTTCACTCGGAACGGCCGTCTTAGCTTCTATCCACAGTTATTCGACAGCTTGAAACCGGCCGTATAGCCCAGCCATTACAGCTACGGACTCAGCGCAGCAGCTTGGCAAGCTTCTGCACGGCTGCCTCGCTCGCAGCCTCGGCGAATCGGGCAAGCAGCTCGTCCTTCGCATCTTGACGATCCAGCCGCAGGGGCTCGATGCCGTGTCGAGCCATCCAATGGCTGGACAGCGAGTAGCAGGTACTGTTCCAGCCATTCTTATTGCCGAGCTCATTCAGACGCTCCGAGATGCCCGAGATGACGATGTCACCCGTACTCTGCAGGTCAATCAACGCATCATCGAACGTTTTCTTCGACTCTTTGTTCTGCAGACCGGCTGAACGGCGAAGCTCCCTCACATCAATACCGTCGTGCGCTTCGATAAGATCGTAGAGCCGCAGCACGTCCTTCGAGACGACTCCGTCTTCATAGCGGCTGCGCAAGCTCTTGACCGGCTTAAGCGCCGCTTGCAGCAGTGGAAACCACGCCGCATCGACCAGTATCGGCTTCTTCGCCATGAACCGACCGTAGGCAGCAACTCCTTCTCCTGCGAATCGGTCTCGCCACAGCCATGGATCAGTCTGTTGACCCGTGTGCCATGCTTCACGGTGAGTGATCGCCTCAAGTGATGGATATTCAGGGAACAAGCCGGATAATGGCAATATGCCTACCTTGGCAATCACTGCTGCTGCTTCCTCATACGACTCAATCGTGTTCCATTCCATCATTTGCGTTGCCATGAGTTCCTTCTCCCCTCAATCTCTTAATCACGAACATTCTTACTCCCGGCCAACTGCGCGACTCCTATACAGCAGAGTGCCGTCTTCGGCTTGCAACTCGCGGACTTGCTCTTGCTCCTGCATATAAATCACATGCGCGATCGTCTCCGACAAGGCGAACCGAAGCTGATGCACAGACAGCCTGTCGCCGAACAGAGCCCGACAAAGCGCATAAGCGCTGAGAGGCTGCTCCTCCAACAGCGCACGCATCTTCTGCAGTCGCTCTTCATGGTGCCGAATAATGTCTATCGCCCGTTCCGCATAGCCGGTGAACGGCTCGCGATGACCTGGAAACGCTCGCTCTACTTGCAGCAGCGCCGACTCTCGCAGACTCGTGAGGAACGTGCCGAGCGGGTTCGGATCGAACCCGGGCAAGTAGCCGACGTTCGGTGTAATATGCGGCAAAACATGGTCACCGCAGAATAACTCAGCTCGTTCCTCGTCGAAAAAGCTCAAGTGCCCTTCAGCATGGCCCGGTGTATGGATAGGCCTGTATAGCCGTGCCCCGAGTTGGAATGGCACCTCTGGTTCGATCAGCGACAATTCCGGCTGTGGAGATACTTGCGGGATAAAGCTGTGCATATGATCGCGCATTGGCTCCGCCAGCTGCTTGTCCAAGCCATGAAGCAAGAACACCTGCATCAGCCGATCATTCATCGGTTCCGATTCCCCCCATAACGCACGCACTTGCTGCTGACCGATCTCGGATAAGTAGACGGGTGCGCCGCTCATCGCCTGGAACCATCCACTAAGCCCGTAATGGTCGGGATGATGATGTGTAAGCACGATCTGGCGAATATCGCCCATGCCAATCCCTAGCTCTGTCATCGTATCCACCCAGAGTGCCTCAGATTCTGGCGTATGTAGACCGGGATCGAGAATCGTCCAGCCGTCAACGCCGTGAATAGCGTAGCTGTTCACCCAGCGAAGCGGGAACGGCAGCGGCACCTTTACTTGAATTAGGCCATCCCGTAGTACAGATCTTGTCGTTCGCATCATGTCTGATATGTCCCTTTCTCTTGCTATTTCGTTCCAATCAAGATCAGTCTCGGCGATTTCGCCGGATCGAAGGGCTGTCCATCATAACCTCCGAACACATCGTCCAAGCTTAATCCAGCCGCTTGCAGCATGGTGCGGAAATCCGACAAGCCGTACAACTTTACCTGCTCACTGTACAAGCGGTCCGGCTGATCTTGCTCCCGTACAACAATCTGCTTGCGAACAAATCCGTCTTCAATCCTGCGGTTCTCTTCTATTGTAAGTCCCTCGTCCGTTCTGACCGAATGAGGCACTAGACGTGTACGAACATATTCGGCATTCAGAAAATCCATAATAAATCGTCCACCGGGCTTCAGTACCCGATGCATTTCCTTCAACACCTGGACATTCTGCGCATCCAGATCGAAATAGCCGAATGAGGTGAACAGATTCACAACGGCGTCGAAAGTTTCCTTATCCTTGTCTATTCCGCCAAACGGTAACTGCCGCATGTCGCCTTGATGCCACTCGACACGTTCCTGCTCATCCAACTTCATAGCTTCATTCAGCAGCACCCCCGACAAATCAATGCCCGATACTTGATAGCCCGCATCAGCAAGCGCCAGTGAATGACGTCCCATCCCGCAGCATAGATCTAACACGGATGCCCCTTGCGGAAGATCCAGCCAGCCGATCATAGTGCGCACCTCTGCATAGGCACCTGCTACATCCCTATGTTTATATACAAGTAAATAATCTTTACCGAAACTTTCTTCATACCAAGCCTTCATCCGTTTATCGCCTCCGTTCTCTATTTAACACCATATGGACACCTATACGCAATCCATTCACCCGATCAACGATTCGGTTGGACGGCTGTTTTGTACATCCCCATCGCGGTCTGGGGAGAGACGGCCAATATACCGCTGCCTTGCCCCCACTCTATCCAACTGTTACTTGCCATGTCATATATCAGGTAGGTCGACTCCATCTCAACAATCGCCCGATTGCCGGCAAAACGAATCCAAGTCTCACCACCGGGAGAAGGCGCTAGGACAGGCTCGGACCCCTTCTGCCACACCCATAACTTCTGCTCCAATCCTTGGGCCGTTGGCGTCTCTTCGAGCAACAGCGCAAGCTGATTGTCGGCATAGCGGACTTCGCCGGGCAGCTCTTTCACACTACCATCCCTGGCTTCGTACAGCGTCCATGTCTTCCTTTCCTTGACTACCGTACGGAATACACCGTTCTGAACCGGGAAGACCACCAATGGCCTTACATAACTTTGGGTAAAATAAGCTTCCGACCAGCGCTTTTCCATCTTCTTCAATCGATCTACATCCTCGTATACGTACAGATCGACAGGCAAACGTTCTTCCCCTTCCTTCGTTACTTCATACGTCTGTGTCAACACATTCAATTCCTTAGAATACCGGTCATAAGCCGCATACATCACGGACGACCCCGTATTCATCGAATCGTACACGACCCGCCTCTTTCCGTCAGTCAAGGAATAGACATAGACGTTCCGATAATCCGCGTACAAGATGCGATTGTCATCGATCCACTGGATGGGTGCACCTGCATGGAATACGTTCAAGTAGATCGAAGATTCGATTGTGACCGGTGGCTTCCCCTTCTGTTCAAGTACGAGTGTCTCATACAATCCGCTACCGTCACCTTCCGGGGTTGCCACCATCGCTGCACCGATATAACGGCTCCCATCAGGAGAGAACGTCATCGTTTCATAATAGGTATCCCATTCGGACCAGCCAACCCGTTCATCCGTGAGCAAGGACTTCCACTCCCCAGCCTGCACCCGCTGTACCTGTACTTCCCAGCCATAAGCACCCACATAATTGCCCCGTGTCGACCGAAACCCTTCCACACTCGTCCCGGTACCTACACGTTCAGGGCCATGTGGAAGTATTTCGCCCCCTATATCCCAAGAGAACCTGCGATTATCCAGCCATTTCCCCGGCGGCAGCCCCCTCGTCCAAGACGTATCCATTTCCTCTGAGAATCGTATCACAATCGCTCTCTCTTGACTCGGTACAAAGGCAGTTGCACGTGTCAATTGGTCCGATGGAGGGTACGCGAACATCGCGGTCAAGTTATCCGAAGTACGCTCTCTCTGCAATGTAATCGTCAACGGAGGCAGCTTCGTCACCACAATAGGAGGTATATCGCCCAGTATCACCTTGAACGAATCCCCCATCTCGGACAATCGCAGCACACGATACGCATCTCTGCCCTCGATGACCAGCTTGGCTTTACCCTCCACTCGTATATCCTGAAGCAGTTCCTCCCACTGCTTCCCGCCAACAGCATCCAAGGTAACACCTATATTGAATTCTATATCCAAATGTCGAACGATAGCATACGGCTGATTCGGGAGCTCATTGTATTGAAGTGTACGAAAGACATATCCAAGCCTATCACTGATCTGCCCAAAAGACAGCTCCCGCAAAGCTGTGCGGAAAGTAGTCTGCGGCGTCGAAGTTGGAACTGGTGAAGCAGTTGGAGTTAATGTCAGGATTTCAGCAGGCTGCACGATCGACATTCCACCTTGAACAAGATTCGGGGTGCTAATCGGCTCAACAGTCGGTTCACTTTTTTGATTGATGATCGAGTCCAGCAGTAGGGACAGCAGCAACAACACCGAGACCATAGATAGCAAGACAATCCCGCGCGCAGCAATCGACTTTCGCATCATGTTACATCCTCCCTCTGTGTATCCACATCTGTATTGACGCATATATTTGGAAAATAGTTCCGGTCTAAGTGCGACTATTTTGGATCTGCTCCGCCCCACTTAATTGTGCAAAATGAACGGGTTTCGTGTACACTGACATTAATAGAGGAACGCCTATAGGAGGAGCCAGCTATGACACCTGAGCACATTCCCCGCTAAGCCCGTGGTCCGCCATCATCCTCACTCTTCAAGCTTGGAACGAACTATTATGATGAAGATGAGGTGGATTATCGATGTGGCCGAACCGTGTAGATTGGCAAGATTTACGATTTGGAGTGGAGATAGAGTTTATTAATGGAAGACCGGAAGAACTTGAGCTGCTGCCCGGGTGGATCATGTCACTAGATGAGCGGCAGTTGGATGTGACTGGCGTCGAATCCGGAAGCGAGCTGAAGCCGCCTCCCCTGCGCTGGACCGAGCGGGAGCAGATCCGGGAGATGCTTCGACGGCTGCAAGAACAAGGTGCCGAGGCCAACTGGAGCTGCGGCCTTCATGTCCATGTCGGCTTGGAGCCATGGGGGCAAGCGATAGTACAGCCTTTGGCGGAAGCGGCTTTGACGATGCAGGAAGGTCTGAGAACGCTACTACAGACGAGCACGCACCGACTGATCTATTGCCCGGCTATGACGACTGAGATGGTACAGAAGTACGTCATGAATCCCGATGACCGCTTAACACTGCGCCATTGGGGACGTCCTCAGTCGCACCGCTGCGGAATCAATGCGGCGGCCTGGTTCGATGTGCAAACCGTGGAGATTCGCTATGCGAATGGTTCCGTGGATTATGACGAAGTCATACGCACCGTCGAGTTATGTTTGCGGTTCGTTGCTGCGATCGGCGCGGGACGGACGCTTCCAAATGATCCTGCACAGCTAGCCAGCGAGCTGGGTGTGCCAGTAAGCGGCTATCCCCCTGCCTCTACGCCACCCCAGTGGTACAAGGAGCGAATCTGGCTTGAGGAGGCGCTGCTGCCTGTGTTGAGCCCGCTTGTGGAGCCTCTTGTGGACCGTGGTGAAGTGCATCACATCCTGCCCGTGCCGGATGGAATACTGGTGGCCGTTGAGGTTGGAGCCGGCGAACTCCGGCGATTCTTGTTCCGGCCAACCTCCTCAGGCTGGGAGCTCCTGCGAGAATAGCGCAATAGCTACTAATCTGATTGGGGATAACCACTTGTGTATCCTGTAACATGCAAAAAGCCTTGCAGCTCATGATCCGTTCGGACTATGAGCTGCAAGGCTTTTCCGTTATTTGCCGCGTTGCGAGGCACGCATCAGCCCGATAAAGTACGGGGCGCCGAGCAGGGCTACGACGAGCCCCGACGGAATTTCCTTCGGGCTGAGCACCACCCGACCGACCAGGTCGCCGCCCATCAGCAGCAGCGCCCCCATGATCGCAGCGACCGGCAGCAACCGTCGGTGGTTATGCCCGACGAGCAGCCTGGCCGCATGCGGTGCGATCAGCCCAATGAAGCCGACTGCACCGACTGTAGCGACGGCCGCGGCGGCCAACGCTACTCCGACAACTCCGGCCCACAGCCGTGTGCGGGGCACCCGGATGCCGAGCCCCGTCGAAGCTTCGTCGGACAACCCGAGTAGATCCAGCTTGCGGTGCAGCGACCATGCCATCGGCAGCAGCACGATGAGCCAGACTAGCAGAGGCCACAGCTGCGGCAATGTACGGGCATACGTGCTGCCCGCCAACCAGACGAGCGCGGAGCCGACACGGAACTGCGCCTTCACGACTAGCAATTGAATGATTGCTGATCCTAGCGCCGACACCGCGATCCCGACCAAGGCCAGCAGCGCAGGCTGCAAGCCACTCCGTCTAGCCGCTAGGTAGACGACTGCGGCGCTTACTATTGCCCCGGCGAACGCTGCCACGGGGATCCAGGATATCCCGACAGTCGGCCATAATATAAGCAGCGATACCGCACCTACACCTGCGCCCGAAGTGACGCCGACAATCGAAGGATCAGCCATCGGATTGCGTACGATGCCCTGCAGCAGCACACCACTAATAGCCAGTGCGGCTCCGGCGCAGGCGGCAATGAGCATGCGGGGTAGGCGCATGTTAAGCATAATATTGCGGGACAGCGGCTCGCCGCCGCCAGTTAAGACGTCGACAACCTGAGCAAGGGGCAGACGCAAACCACCGAGCGCAAGGCCTGCGATCAAGATTGCTAGAGCTCCTGCCGACAAGAGACTGACCAACAAAGGATAAGGCAACCTGCCTGCCATCTTGGACGTGAGGCTAGTTTCGTTCGACTGTTGGATGGGCTTGCCACCACTTCGCGCTCGCAGGGCCAGCCATATCATCCACGGAGCTCCGATCATAGCCGTGACCGCCCCTACGGGTAGCTCACCATAAGCATCACGGAACATTCGGGTGAATACGTCGGCTCCGACCAGAACCGCCGCCCCCCATATCATAGAGCCGATCAAGAGCGGGAGATGACGTCGTATCCCGAAGAGCCTGACCAGATGAGGGGCGATCAGGCCGATGAATCCGATGCCGCCTGCCACACTTACTGTTGTAGCGGCGAGCATGACAGCGGTTAGCAGTGTCGCGACTCGAACTAGGCCTACACGTTGTCCCAGGCCTTTGGCCATCTCATCGCCCATCTGGAACAGGTCCAACGACTTGCCCAGCCCTAGGGCAATAACTACCGCTCCTGCAATCCAGGGAGCAATGAATACAACCCCGCTCCAATCCGTTGTATGGAGTGAACCCGACCCCCAGAGGAACAATCGAGCAGTCTCTGTCTCGTACAGCAGTTGCAGCGCACCAGTTACTGCCGCGATCGCCATCGTAATCGCCATACCAGCCAATGTCAACCGCACAGGTGAAGCCGAGCGCCCGCCCGACATCGCATATACGAGCCCCAAGGCTGCGATTCCTCCGATGAATGCTACCGCCAGCGCATGGTTGCTCAAGAAGGTAGGGAAGAAGATTAGCCCAACCGTAACCGCCAGAAATGCGCCAGAATTAATACCTAATGTAGAAGCGGAAGACAGTGGATTGCGTGTAATGGTCTGCAGTAACACACCTGCAGCAGCTAACGCCGCCCCCGTTATGACCCCCAACGTTGCCCTCGACATTCGAAGAGTCCTCACGACGTGGTGTTCAGCGGAATCCTGAGGCGAGAAGATCGCTTCCAGAACCATCTTGGCACTTATATGCGCCTCGCCCTGGGTTATATGTAACAGCCACAAGACGAGGAGCAGGATCAATCCCCCACCGAATACCAAGCAATATCGGAGCCATGTTAGCAACAGTCCGGAGGGACGATCGGTTGCCGGTATCATCATCCTACTGGTGCTCATTTGGCAAAGGTGGTGACAACGCGATCAACGAATGTTTCCATCGAGAACGGGCCGCCGAACGGCCAAGTGTCGCCGCCTAAAGCGTAGATACGGTTTTCTTTGACAAAGGTCAAGCTTTTCCACACCGGGTTAGTGTTCAGGAATTTCTCGAATATATTATCGGTCTGCATCTGTACCATGTGCAACAGACTGGCATTCTGGACAGCCGTCAATGCTTCTACACCTGCTGTACTGAATCCGTATGTCTCGATCTTGCTAGCACTGAAGCCGTTCTTCAATCCCAATTTGCTCAGTACCTTGACCGGCAGTGATTCGTTCGTGAACAGCCGGAACGATGCTGTGTTCTGGGAACTGAATGCTTGGGTCAATACAAATTCGGCATTCGCTTTATTCGCAGCCTTCAACTTCTCCGCACCCTTGCTGATCACAGTCGACAGGTCGCTTAACACCTTCTGAGCCTCCACCTTCTTGTTCAGAGCATCGCCCATAGTAAGGAACGTTTCTTCCATTTCCTTGTACTGGTCTGCTGACGCAGTCGCAGAATAAGGATCGAACAACAGTGTAGGCGCAATCGCCTTCAATTGATTTATTATTTTCTCATGACGGAATTTAACGCCAACGATTAGATCGGGTTTCAGGGCCGCAATTTTCTCCAAATTCGGCTCTTCGCGAGTTCCTACGTCCTGGACATCAGCTGGGAGGGCCGTTTTAATTTTCACATTTTTGTTAAAGCCCGCAATGTCTGCATGACCCACCAATTGGCCGCCAAGCGCTAACACATTCTCAGTATAAGTCCATTCAAGTGTAACAATTCGCTTCGGGGTGCCTTTATTTTCAACCGTTCCAAGCGCATCCTTGATCGAACGGGCAGTTTCGGTTGACGCAGTTGGGCTTGGTGATTGAGTTGATCCGTTCGTCGATGAAGAAGGCTTGTCAGCTCCACCACCACAAGCAGCCAGAAAGATAGAAATGGCTATGAGCAATAAAGAAGTAATCCGAATACGAGATAACATGAATCAGAACCTCCAGCTAGGTATTGTTTGATTAAAACTATTATTGATATTGATTATTATTATCATCAAAAGATGTGTTTCGACCCATTTTCTACACGAAAAACCTTTCTTGAGTCAGAGTCATTTGCCACTCGCTATCTTTTCTTTCCGCTGCAGCCGCTCGGATTCCGTCATTCGGGGGCAATTGTAGCACAACTCCCCACCCTCTCGGCAATAATACATGCAACAGGAAGATCGTAGCAGAACTTTCTTGCCTGCTTCATGCGGACTGTCCAAGTAGACTGGCTTCAGATGGCGAAAAGGGTTTCGCCGACGGTTAAACACCGAAGGCTCGATGCCTTCCGTCAACACTTGATACCCCGACATTAACCGTTCTATTACCTCGGGCCGTCTTTCAGATTCCAGCAAAAAATCCTGCATATACGTCAATCTAGCCGCGTATTGATTCCAGATCATATCCGGTTTCACTTCCGCTACTTCGGCGATTGTATCCACAATGCGGTTGAATTGTTCGGTGAAAAACTGCTCATACGCCTCTCTCAAAGCTTCCACGCGACCGGGTTCTGGCAATTGCCTCATCCGCACCTCCTTTACCTGATAACCGGCATGAATGTGGTCCCGATGCGATTCCAGAAAAAAGTTCAAATTGTCCAAGCTCAAATCCAACCATTCGTTATGCGTAGCTGCTGCATAATGCAAAGCCCCGCAAAGACTGAATAACGACAAGCCCAGGAAGGAGGCTGGCAGCATTCTGGAAGTCGCTTTGTACTGTACGCGGCCCACTTCCATCAGTCCCTTCATCGTCTCCATTTTCCAGAGATCGGTTGCAGGGACGAGTATAAGTGTATGTTCAGGGGGTGTATTGGTAATGTGCAAATACTTCTCAAGTAAAGCGAAGTTCAACGAAGGCGAAGCTTCCATCTTGTCTATTCCTCCTCATTACCGGGTCTACTCAGCCGGCTATATGGCGTGCGCTCTTACCTTGCTGGTCGATGCTGTGTCGGTGGATGGAGGCTTGAGTTCTTCGCTTCGTGGTGTCCGTTCGACCAATTCATACGGGATGCAGATCGGCACCCCAGTCCGAGGATCCGGCACAATGTCTGCCTCAATGCCGAACAAATCCCGCAGCGTATCGCTAGTCACGACTTCAGCAGGAGTCCCCTCGCGCATCACTTGGCCGGCTTGAATCGCAACCATATGCTGCGCATATCGAGTAGCATGATTCAAATCATGAACGACCATGATGATCGTACGGGCTTGCTCCTCATTCAACTTCACCAGCAATTTCAACACCTCTAGCTGATGCGCCATATCCAGAAAGGTCGTCGGCTCGTCGAGAAACAGGATGTCTGTCTGTTGGGCGAGCGCCATTGCGATCCAAGCCCGCTGCCGCTGCCCCCCTGACAATTGATCGACAGGACGATCCGCGAAATCCGTCATGCCCGTCACTTCTATCGCCCATTGTACGCAGCGGCGATCTTCTGCATTAGCCGTTCCGAGTGCCCGCTGATGTGGGAATCGACCGTAGCCTACTAACTCTGAGACGGTCAGCCCTTCAGGGGCGATCGGATTTTGTGGTAAGATGGCCAGTTGTTTGGCCACTTCTTTCGTCGATTGGCTGTGGATCGATTTCCCGTCCAGCAGCACCGAACCTTGTTGGGGCTTCATGATGCGCGCCATCGATTTCAGAATCGTTGATTTACCTGAGCCATTAGCACCTACAAGTGCTGTAATCTTCCCTGTCGGGATGCTCAAGTTCAGATTCTCTACAATCAATCGATCGCCGTACGCGATGTTCAACTTATCTGCAATTAAACGATGAATGAGAACTCCCCCCGTTTCATTTAATCCAACTTGTGCTTCAGAATCGACAAAATTATGATGATAACGATTCTCAATATCATAAATATATGGATATTGAGAATCATTGTCAATACAAATTTGTACAGTTTTCATGCAAAAAAGCTTTCCCGCAACGCTCCTTGGACAAGGAAACGCAACAGGAAAGCTTTCTGGGTGACTTTGACACATTAAATCTTCAATTCCCCAAGCTTGATAAGCTCGACAACCGCTTGTGAACGACCTTTTACGTTTAGTTTCTGCATGACATTGGAGATATGATTGCGCACAGTCTTTTCACTGATGAACAGTTGCTGGGCGATATCTTTGGTCGTTTTGTCCTGCACAAGCAGTTCAAAGACTTCGCGTTCACGATTCGTTAATAAAAACTTGTTTTTATGGTCGCTACCTTTCAATAGTGCCACCCCTCCTTGCTTGGGCTTTGTTTATAGTTACAAGGTAAAGGGATACAGTCAGTGTAGTCTATGAAGAGGGCAACCTCTTGGTGCGGAGTCCAGGAAAAATGGGCGTTATTCATAAGGATCCGCTTAGTAACGGCAATTAGTGCAGTAAAATCTTACGGCGCATCCAGTCGCGAATCCCAAGCCAGGCGCATTGCCTCCTGCCGGTCGGTAACCTGCAGCTTGTTCAGAATATTCGTGATGTAGTTGGCTACGGTCTTGCCGCTCAGACCCAGCCGCTCGGCAATGCCAACATTGGACGCACCCTCGGTCATCAAGTAAAGCACCTCGCGTTCCCGCCCACTCAGTTCGGCGATCAAGAACCTATTCCAAGGAGAAAAAAAGCTCACGCGACTTATGTCACGCGAGCTCTGTGCGTTGCCGGAGCAACTCCCGAAATTTCATGTACGATACAACTCTCCAAGGCACTACGTAGCCTACTGCCACGACTATGAACAAGGCCGTTTTCGTATCGGCGTCAATCATGCTCATATAATCTTTGAGCAAGAAACGGATAAGTGCAACGACTACGAAAGCTATGATAAACCCCATGTTCCGCTTGGCATAAATGTGCTGATCCTCACGAATCTCATAGTTGGTCGTCCAGATCAATGGGATAGACAACACGGCTCCTATTGCCAAAGCCACGCCCCACTCCCACAAAAAAGCATGGACATTAGGGTTAAACACAACCATCAGCATCCCAGGCAGCATGAAGAAGATCGGGGCCAGCAAGCGAATGCCATTCCCCTTCATAGGGCGGTACATGCTGCGCGTCCTTCTCCAGAGAACAAGTGCTATAATAGCCGCCATCATGACATAAACCGAGTAGTCCATCCTTGTTCGCCCTCCGTTAGTTACAGGAATTAATTACGCTCTCACATAGTTCATATGCCAGTATAGCGTAACAAGTGTGGATACGACAATGGTTTTTTGCATATTTACATCTCGGCGTGCGAGGCAGTGGCACCCTTCTTTCTATCCCGCAATGGAACGAGTATCAACGCACCGATTAGGAACAATATCCCGCTCAAAGAGTAAACGGTGACCAGTGAAGACCAGTCTTTCAAAGCCCCTGCCAACATCATACCAAGCACCATCATTCCCATAAATATCGGCGTAAGCGCCCCACTAACCCGGCCGATGAACGCCCCCTCGGTATTTTTCATGATCAAGGTATTAATGCCCACGTGAATACATGGGTAAAATAATCCGTTCAACACTTGGAACAGTAACGTTAGCGTAGTGTTTGTGGAAAAACCTAACCCCACCGTCCCCAGCATGCTGACGAACAATCCGATCGCAAGCAAGGTCTGCGGTTTCATTCGTTTGGCTACACCCATGATCGACGCCCCTCCGACTAGCATTGCTGCTCCATTGGCCATCAAGAGCCATTGTAGGAAGGTTTTGTCCTTTCCCAAGTTCTCAATTACGACGAACAGCATAAGCGGTTGTATCAGTCCCACGGCCAAGCCTGCGACGGCGAATGTTCCGCCGAGTGTACGCAGCGAACGATTGGACCCTACGTATCGAATCCCATCCATCAATTCCTGTTGGAAGCTGCCTGCCTCTGCCCGCTTCTCTTGTGCTGCATCCTTAGGGAGGAGCGACAATACAATTGCAGACAAGAAGAACATGACGCCGGTTACCGCAAGTGCAACCTCGATCCCGTACTGTTGAAATACAAATGTACCCACTATCGGTCCAACGACCATGAATACCCCCATAAGGGTCTGGAACAACGCCATAACACCTTGCAACTGCTCACCCGGCACATGCTGCTTGAACAACTTCATCGCCGATGGCTGCGAGAACTGCGACAAGATAGCCGAAACTAAGGTTCCGACGAATAAAGCTTTCCATGAGCCTGCCATGATGACAACTAACACCACGAATACGGAAAGTGCAGATAAGACGTCACTGCCTACCATTGTTCGCTTCGGTTTCCATCGGTCTGCGAACGTCCCCCCGATGATGGCGAATACGAAGATTGGTGCGAATTCGGCAACAGAGATGAGGGACACGTACAACGGATCATTGTTCGTCATATCGGTTACATACAGCAGGATTGCAAAATTCCTTACCCATATCCCGAGTTGCAACAGCACCCGAGACATGATGATCGTTCTGACATAGCGGTTTTTCAATAACACAATCGACACCTCTTTAATTAATATAGATAATTAACAATAAATCTATTAATACTTAGACATAATAATGTATTGTCTATAATAAATCAACAATTATTATAATCAGAGAAACCCGGCCAGTGGCCGGGTCCTTGGTCGTTGCGTTCAGTTTGTGCGCGGGTCGGGCAGGCAGAAGGGGCCAACCGCTATTTAAATCTTGTTCCTTGGATTATACGGTCAACGCTTCTCCACTCCATCCGCCTGCCTTCCCTTGCTCTTCTCTCCTTCATGAAATTATATCTTCCGTAGGCTCCGCGATCGGTATTTCGGTCGTACATCATCACACCTTCCTTCAATTTGGAGGTAACCCCGCAATCATACAGGAATTTCAGTCCACCAAAGAACTTTTACCGACCTTCTGCCCGATAGAGTGATGAAATCACTTTATTGGCGCTGAGATTCTCCAATCCGCAAAAGTAGAGTGATGTAATCACCTTATGTCCCTTGCTCTGGCAGTTAAAAAGGGAAACCTACCTCCGGTTCCTGTTCCACCCTGAAAACTTATACGTTCTGGCGTCAAACAAGACCACCGGATCTTTCTCCAGTAGTCCTTGTTTGCAGTAAATAAAAAACAAGCTTAAACATCTGCGGAACAATCGATCATTTCCCGCTTCGTTTCAGCTTAATTTTATAAGAATATTTGTCCGCTCGGGCGAAGCCGGTTTCATACACGATTGGAGCCGCTTCCTGGTCGAAGCCGGTTCTGCGAAACTTCAGGAGTGGAAACCCGATGCTTACCTCTAGCTGTTCAGCCAACTCGTCGTCTGCAACAGCTCCTTCAATACCGTGGGTTGCTTCATCTACATATCGTCCAGATACCGCATGAATCCGTTCATACAGAGAACCTGTATAATCATCCTCTACCGTCAAGCCGATCTCCAAGGGGATGTACGAATCCGAATAGACAATAGGCTGCTCGTCACCCAATCGAATGCGACTGACGAGCAGCACCTCGCTGTGTTCGGCTAGTTGCAGGCATTGGACGACGGTGCTCGAAGCTACTACCTTCTGTACTCCAAGTAATCTCGTGCCCGGTATCATTCCGCGCCGTCTCATCTCCTCACTGAAACTGAGCAGATCCGGCAAGTCGATCTTCAATCGAACTGATGCGATAAATATACCTCTACCTGTTACCCGAGTTATGTAGCCGTTCTCTTCCAGCCGCTCAAGTGATTTGCGTATTGTCGCCCGACTGACTTCGAATTTATCTTGAAACTCTTGTTCGGTGCCGAAGTAATCGCCTGGCTTGCGACTGCCTTCGAGTATGTCTGCTTCAAGCCATTGATAAATTTGATAATATAGCGGTACGGGAATGGTTCGATTAACAACTCTGCTCATTTGCTCAAGAAATCTTCTCTCATTGGTGTAAAGAAATCAATTAGGATTGAATTATCCTCCAACGCAAGAACACCGTGTACAATATCCGGTTCGACTATGTATCCATCACCCTTGACTATGACCTGCTTTTCTCCATTGATCGTCACTTCGAATGAGCCTGATGCCACATAAGCGGCCTGTCGATGCGGATGATGATGCAGCACACCCACCACACCTTTTGCAAACTTGACTTCCGTCATCATCATTTGATCCGTATACCCCAGAATACGTCGTTCCAGTCCTGGCTCCAGCTTGTCGAACTCGATCTGCGAAGCATGAATGAACATGAATAGAACCCCCCATCAGCTAAAAAGGACATGCTTCTGATAGTATAGCATCCATCGGGGAATAATTGTACAGTGCACCGTGTTAAAACAGCATGAAAGCAGGAACCATTGTAACGACACCTGCTTTCAGCCTTTTGCCAGCTAAAACATACTTTAAGGAGCAGTAGGAGCTACTTTCGCACCATTCTGTCCGTATATGGCATTCGTTCCATCTACACCGCTAACTCCATCCGTTCCATGTGTACTGTAAGTTCCACGTTGAGTATACGATTCATTCGTACCGTAGGAGGCGTTAGTTGGAAATATTTTTTGCACCGTCGTATTGAATTCGTTCAGAATCCCGGATATCGGCTTGCCTTGGCGAATCTGCTCCCCATATTGCTTGAAGCGATCGATAAGATCGGGATTAGAGGACACATACACGTTCTTCACTTCAGGTCGAGCCATATGCACCTTATCCGCGATTTGGGTCTTTACATGACCGGTAGCGTCGAGATCTTGTCCATGCTTCAGCTTAACCGCCACATACGCATTCTGATTCGTTAGCATAACGCTGGCCCATTCAATCGGGTCCATGGCAGTAAGTTGTGCGGCGATTTGCTCACTCGATTCCAAGGTGGTTGCATTCGTGTGGTATCCGGATGACGGAGCCTTATAGTCTTTCCAATTGTTCACTCCGTCTTTGTCATAGCCGGTAAATCCATTGTCACGATTCAAGCCCAGCTTCATATCACCTGAATCCCGGATGAGATCCGGATCGGTGCCACGGTAACGGTCGAGTCCAAGCCGCATATCTTTGTGATTGCCGGTTCCATAGTTGAACGGACGGTAATTGTTGGTCAACATCCTCGTCTTCACTGCGTCGTTTGTACCCGTACCTTCACGCTGACGATTACCGCAACCTGTTATACCAAATGCCACCGTTGTAGCCAGTACCGCTAACAGGACTGTCTTCTTCCCGTTGTTCATCAGTATTCGTCCCCCGTTTCCGATGATGATGAATAAGACCGATCGTAGATAGGATGCACCTAATCCGGGTTTACTCATACATTACAGAGGCGCCAGATGTCTGGAAGGGGATGTAACGATTGACTTACGTTTAGAGCAAACCTTTCCGATACATGACAGTCAAGCAACGGTAGAAATCAAAGCTGCCGTTATCAGGTGTATCAATAATTTCAAATACGACTGCTTGCTTAACCGCGTCGGCTGCCCATTCCGGCGCTTCTATGCTCGCTTGCTGCTCCAATTGACTTACCTTGCTTTGCAAATTAGTAACTTGCTCCTGCAATTGATTCAATTGCTCCAACACTTGCTCCACCTCCTCGTCGTATTTGTTCAAATTGTAGGAACGGATTATTTGGATTAATGCGTTGGCGTAATTGGGATCCGTTGCATACCCACACAGCCTTAACGCTTCTGCCTGCTTCTCAGGTGACCTTGCTTGCCGAACCCGATCATAGTTGTTGATGAAAGTTTGTCGATCCATCTCTGACCCTCCTATCCCTTTCATAGCAACTGCTTGTACTAGATATATATGGATCTCTTGCTAGATTTGCCTCCGCTTATATCGCTTATACAAAAATAACCTAGCGGAAGATCACCGCCAGGTTATTCATGTCTAGTTATCGCATCTTGAATGAAACCGCAATCTGTGAAGCTTCGAACTTCAAGTCCCGGATCGCGATGATCGGGGGAAGTTCCTTATCGATCGGAACGACTAGAGGATCAAGCTGGAAGCGGCTCAACGGGACACTCCACGGTCCTGCCTCCGTCTTCAAATGCTCGATGATCAAGTTCGGAGGTTGCCATTTCAGCAGGAAGTCCAGTGACGCTTCTACTTTCACTTGACTATATAGCTCTGCCTGAACGTGAGCGGTCACAATCTGACCATGCTGTTCGAAGCTCGCTCCTTGAATGTGCACGTTCTTCATAGGCGGATTGCGCTCAGCCAGTTCCCGCTTCATCAGATTGTTCAGGTCCTCTTCGGTCAAGATGAGCTCCAGGCTGCGTCGTGCCACCATATCCTTGATCTTGGCTGCCACGGAGATCGGTTCATAGCTCAAGTCCAACTGTTCCTTCGGTCTAACTGACCATAGCAGGGCTAGGCCGAGCAAGATTACGATAACGAGGAGTACTACGAACGCAACAATTACTTTCTTCATCCTACATCTCTCCCATGAGATCAGGCTCTGTTACGGCTGCTCAGGAGGCGGCGATGGCTGTTGTTGTTGAAGCTCTTGCTTCGCCTTCAGCCATTTTGGCGCCCCCTTGTTCTTCTTGTCGCGCTCGCGTGTGCGGTTGCGATCTTGCGCCTTCGCAGAAGCCGCCGCGCGCTGCTCGGGTTTCGCCTGCACCGCACCCGCGCCACGCGCGGAGGGCCGGGGCTCGCCGCCGTGCACAGCGGGCTTGCGAGCCCCTTGCCCGGACGCGCCGCTCGCCGCGGCACCGCGCCTTGGCGTAGCCTGTGCCCCTGCAGGCGCATCGGCCCGCGCGGTAGCGGCGAACGGCTTCCTGCCGCTGCCAGCGGCGTCGGTGCCGTTCCTTCGCGCCGCCCCGGCGCCCCGGCGCAGCTCGTCCGGCCGCAGTAGCTTGCCCTCAGCGAGTACTCGCGACTCGATACGAATACCGAGCTGCTCTTCGAACTTGCGCAGGATGAACGCTTCGCGATCCGTGATGATCGATATGCTTACCCCGTTCTTGCCCATACGGCCTGTTCGACCTGCACGGTGTACGTAATGATCCGCATCCGGAGCCGGATCCAGATGAAACACATGTGTTATACCTTCAATATCAAGCCCTCTGGCGGCAATGTCTGTAGCGATCAACAGACGAACCTTCCCTTCACGGAATCGGCCAAGTACTCTTGTCCGCTCCTGCTTCGGCGCATCTCCGTATATGCCAGCAGCCGGAATCCCGGCGAACTCAAGCTTAGATACTAGCTCCGAGATAGGATCGATCTCATTCACGAATACTAGAGCCGATTGGGGTTGCAAAGTCCGGTACATCCGGCGAAGCCACTCAACCTTGTCCCGCTCCTCGCAGACGACATACAGGTGCTCAATCGTATCAGCAGTCCGCTGCTCAGGTTCTATCTCAATGCGAGCGGGATCCGTCATCCAACGGTCGGCAATACGTTGTACATCCGTTGTCACCGTGGCGCTGAAGAATAGTAACTGACGGTCGCGCAGCGCGCTCTTCAAGATGCTCTTCACATCCTCGATCGTGCTCATCGACACGAGCTGGTCAGCCTCATCGGCGACGATGGTCCGTACCTCGTGCATCTTCAGCTTCCTCGCCTTAATCAGCTCCATCACTCGACCCGGCGTCCCTACTATGATGTGTGGGTGCAGACGCAGCTTCTCGACTTGTCTGCCTATTGCTGCTCCGCCAATCAAGCCTTGTGCACGAAGGCCAAGCGGTCCGCCATATCGCTCCATCTCTCCTAGAATTTGCATCCCCAACTCGCGTGTTGGCGCCAGTACGACAGCCTGCAATTCCTTGGAATCGGCGTTCAGTCGATTGAGTATCGGCAGCAGGTAGGCAAGTGTCTTGCCTGAGCCAGTCTGCGACTGGGCAATTACGTCCTTGCCTTGCAGGATAAGCGGAATCGCTTCCGCCTGGATGGTGGACGGCGTTCCAATGCCTTTCTCCGTCAGTGCCTGGAGCAATTCATCTTGGAGCTCCATTTGTTGAAATCCGTGGGTCATCTGATTAAGTACCTCATTTCTTCATATCCGCAATTCGCTTCTGTCCCTTACTATAGCACAATTTAGGAGAAACCGAAAAAACAGCCTCCCCAGCAATCAAGCGGGAGAGACTGTTCCTGCACATCCATTACTTCCTGTTCCTCGTTATCCCAATATCGTTTATTACTAACCTTTATATCCTGCCTTCTCCAGCATCGACTTCACGAAGTTGAAGTCATGCTGCAACCGTTCGAAGGCTGGGAACGGAGCATGGCATTCCAGTGTCAGCCATCCCTCGTATCCGGTCTCCACAAGCGCGTTGATCAGCGGCTGGTGATCGGCTGCCCCTTCACCCAGTCTGGACTGAATGAATTTCTCCTCACCATGCTTCGTCAAGTTAGTGAACGTGCCAGGAGCACCGACCGCGTCCACACGCAGCTCATCCTTGATGTGGACGTGGAACATACGGTTTCCGAGCTGGATGACAGAATCGCGGCCATAATCGGTGTCCGTGATGTACATGTTGCCAGCATCATGAATCATTCCGACATTATCATGCTCGATCATATTCAGGAGGCGATGGCTGCTCTCCACAGTCTCCGCAATCGAGACGTTGTGAATCTCCAGCACGATCTTGACCCCTTGTTTCTTCGCTTCCGCAGCGCAACGATCGATCCAATAGGCTGCTTTCGCGTAATGGTAGTCCTTCGCCAGGAAGGCATTCGGCCCGCCCGGAGCGACCCGGATCATAGAGGAACCTAATACACCAGCCGCTTCCAACATACGCTGGAAATCGGCGAACGCCTGCTCGGAATCCTTGTCACTAGCGGTCGAGAAGCCACCCATGTAGCCGGCCAACGCTGGAAGTTCCAAGCCAAGATCATCAGCGACTTTGCGAACTTCCTTGATCCGATGCGAGCTCGTAGTAGGAGACAAGTGTGGTTCTCTCGCTGCGATTTCCATCCCGTCCATGCCCAATTCTCGAGTCAAACGCAAGGCTTCCTGAATGCTGTGCTCTATAAATACTCCGCTGAATGCTGCGAATTTCATGCGTTTCTCTCCTCTGTCCGA
This sequence comes from Paenibacillus sp. P4_E11, assembly GCF_056401635.1. Classification (NCBI taxonomy): domain Bacteria; kingdom Bacillati; phylum Bacillota; class Bacilli; order Caryophanales; family Paenibacillaceae; genus Paenibacillus; species Paenibacillus sp. P4_E11. The sequence continues at coordinate 68,228 of NZ_JBFUIX010000023.1, forward strand.
TCGTACACGAGTGTACCGGTTTTATAGGTCTGTTGTAGCTGAACGCATTCGCCGTCCCAATCGAATACCGCCAAGTCGGCAGGTGCTCCGACCGCTAAGCCAGCACGAGCTGGTAAGCCCATGAAGGCAGACGGACGGACGGAGGACATGTCCCAAGCTTCGCTTAAGCTTGCAAGTCCTCTACGCACAACGTGCTCAATGCCCCACAACAGCATTTGGGCGGAGCCGGCAAGCACCTTCTCGTTCGCCGCCGTATGCAGCCGCCCTTCTGGTGTGAGCACAACCTGACCGCCGACATGAGTCTTGTATTCGCCAGCAGGAAGACCGCTCAAATACACGGCGTCGCTGACGAGCATCGCCTTCTGTCCCTTCACTCGCATCGCTACCTTCAACAACTGCTCTGGGATGTGAAACCCGTCAGCGATTAGACAGCACCACAAGTTGTCCTGAGCTAACTGCTCCCATAAGTAATTCGGGTGTCTAGGTATCATCAGATGCGATCCGTTGCCGAAGTGCGTTGACATCGATGCTCCTGCCTCAACTGCCTCACGAATATGCTCGGGTGTCGCGGCTGTGTGGCCGATGGATACGGTCACCCCATTAGCCACGCACTTACGGATGAAAGCCGGACTTGAATCCCATTCAGGCGAAATCGTAATAATCTTGATCAGCCCATCTGCCGCTTCCTGCCATCTCTCGAACATTTCCCAATTCGGAGCTTGCACGTATTGCAGCGCGTGAGCTCCACGGGCGCCGTCCTCCGGCGAGATGAAAGGGCCTTCGACGTGGATGCCGGCAATAGTCTGACGGGCGATCTCATCCTGTCTGCACGCGTTCGCAATCGCATGTACGCCTTCGAGAATTTCTTCTTCACTATTCGTAATGACCGTTGGGTAATAGGCCGTAACGCCTTCACGAAACAACTCGCGGGACGCTTGTTCCACGACTCCGTTCGGGATCGGGATCGTGTTGAAATCAAGTCCGTTGTAGCCATTGATTTGCAAGTCAACTAATCCAGGCCCGATGCGGAACAGCGTAGAACGGTTGTCTGCCTGGATTCGATCCACGGCAGCAATAACTCCATTCTGAATCGATACCCGTATTGGATGACCTGACGAATAATGCAAGCCTTCCAGGACGACATTCGAATCGTTACTTGAACTGTGCATAATGGTTAGCCTCCGTAGGAATCCCGATCCACATACAGCGTGCAATCGGCATGTTTGCGTAATATGGTGGAAGGACATTCTGTCGAGATTGATCCGTTCAAGGTACGCTGAACAGCAGCGCGCTTCGTCGGGCCTGGTACCATGCAGTACAGGTAGGTGCCGGACATCATCGTTGGAATCGTTAATGTTAGCGCATGCGTAGGCACGTCATCAAATGTAGGGAAGCAACCGTCATTCACTTGCTGTTGACGACAAGCATCGTCAAGCTCAACAGATTTGATCGGCAACGGATCGTTGAAATCAGCGACAGGTGGATCATTGAAGGCGATATGCCCGTTCTCGCCAATACCGAGACAGACGATATCGATCGGTGCTTCTTGGATCAGCGCGCCATATCGGCTGCATTCCTCAGCAATAGTCTTGGAGCTGTCGATCAAATTCACTTGCCCCGGCTTGACCCGATCGAACAACCGGTCGCACAGGAAGCGACTGAATTTCTGAGGAGCATCGTTCGGCAATCCGATGTATTCATCCATGTGGAAGACGGTAATCCGGCTCCAGTCAATGGCGGTGTCTGCAGCTAGCGTATCTAGAAACTCGTTCTGTGAAGGCGCAGCCGCGAAGATGATGCGGATCGCAGCTTTCTCGCTTAGCAACCGTTTGATCGTCGCGGCTGCTGCCGCCCCTGCTGCTGCCCCGAGCTCCTTGCGGTTCGCATACACGTTGACCTTCAATTCTTCGACTGACTCGGATATAACCGGTTGAGCTTGTAATGGCATGATGTAATCTTCCTTTCTAATCCGATTGTGAAACTGCTTATTGCAATAATTGCTTGATGCCCTCTTCGATGTTGGCTTCAAGTGTTGTGTCGAACACAGCTGCTAGCGTGAACAGCCTGTGGGAGTCACGACCTTCATAACCGCCTTCTTCAACTTGCTTGGCTGTTGGCACATAGCCTACCATGCCATTACTATAGCCGAGCGCACGCGCTCTGCCTCCCGACAACCGCTTCACCTTTTCGCTATATTCCAACACCATTTCACCATCCATCGCGATGAACGATAACCCATCGGCTATGTCCAGCCGACTGATCTGCAACGGAATGGAAGGCTGAAGCAGTTGCGGATTTTGCTGCAGCTTCGCGGACCATTGAGCCGGAATCCCCTCAACTTCTGCCGAAGCTGCGATTTCAGTCTCACTAGGCAACGCTTCGTAAGGCAACTGCACTTCCAGTCTGCGTCCGCTAATCGCTCCCGGTGGAATAGATTTCATCGGACGAGCTAACACCGCCGCTACTTCGTTCGCCAACAGCCGACCTAGTCGCTTAACGTCCTCTTCCGTACCGGAATAAAACTTATCTTCTTTATATAGAGCCGGCCTTGTTTCTCCGCAACAACCTTGCAGGAACGAGACGACTGCACCGCCACCTAGCGTCTCTTCCAGCTGCTCCATTGCCGCACCGGAGTAATCCGAATTCACCTGATTCATACTTGATACGGTTGGGTGACAAGTATAGTGCATCCAGACCGCCTTCGTCGCCCCGGTCTCGGTCGTAAACCGGAATACTTCTACGTTCGTATCGATATAATTGTCCGGGTTAGGAGCCATAATCATCGCGCCATCTACCCATTTGCGACGATTAATGCCTACTTGGCAAATTCCGCTGCCTTGTTCCACAGCCACAGGTTCCATTACTTCCAACGATTGTCCGACCGCCTGCAGCAGCCACTCTTCCAATTGCTCGATATAGGCAGCATCGGGAAGGCCCAACATATCGACGAACACAGTCGTAGTCTGGGGCCCGCCGTGTGTATGAGAAGCGCTCAGAACAATATGCTCCTCACGAATGCCATACCGGTCAAGAAGCTTCTTCCGAATGCCAGCCATACGTTCCGGCCCCCACCAGATGATATCCGCTTCTACTAGCAATGCCAGTCTATCTTCGCCGTCTACGGATTGTCGGAATACGTTCGCCCGCAAGTAAAGACGGCTGCTGACTCCTTCCAGCAGGCCTTTGCGATGCCCGTACCCTGCAAGATGGATGGCTTCAGTCGGCGTGATATCTACCTTGGCTACGCCCATATACAATGTGTTCATTTAGGCCTCCAATATAATCGGTTTGCCTTGCTGTGACGACGCATAGATCGATTCGACCAATTGAACAGCACGTAGGCCATCCATTCCGGTTACAATCGGGGTCTTGCCGGTCTCGATGGATTCGATCACATCGATGAACTGAAGTTTGTGATTGACATAGGAAATCGCCTTAGGATCAGAGACCCCGCCTCCGCCAACGGCCGGTGCGCCGAAATCCGGTTCCGCAACTCCAGGTACGGTCCAGTGGCTGATGGCGGTACCTTCCAGCTTAATAGAGCCTTTCTCGCCATACAGATTCAATGTAGCCTGGAATCCCGGTTGTATGCTGGTCGATGCCATGACAGTACCGAACGCACCATTCTGGAATTGCAGAATGCCGAGTCCAATATCTTCTGCTTCCATCTCATGAGTCTGCGTAGCCACCTTGCCATAGACCGAAGCGAGTGGACCGCCGAACCAGAGCAGCAGGTCGATCGAGTGGATGCCTTGATTCATCAGGGCACCACCGTCTTCAGATAACGTTCCCCGCCAGTCAGCGCTATCGTAATACGCTTGCGTCCGGTAGAACGGGAGGGAGATCTCGACCAGCAGTAAGCGGCCCAGAGCGCCGTCATCGATCACCTTACGCACAGCCTGATGTTGAGCCTCGAATCTACGTTGAGAGATAACGGACAATGTAACGCCGCAATCACTTGCGGTTTGGATGAGCTCCGCTACTTCGGCAGCCTTCATTGCAGCAGGCTTCTCGACAACGAGATGCTTCCCTGCTCTGAGTACGTCCAGCCCGATCCCGTAATGACTTCCGCTCGAAGTCGTCACGGACACGATGTCCACGTTCGGATCGTTCAACATATCCTTATAATCGGTGTACCAGGCGCATCCTTGGGCTTCCGCAACACTACGCGCTTTCTCTTCACTGCGGCTGGATACCGCCGTCACCTTAGCATTGGCGATTTCACTTAACGCTTTTATATGAAAATCTGCGATTGTTCCACAGCCTATGATTCCGATTCGCCATATTTTCTCCACAACCTATACCTCCTGAACAAGTGTTCTTAACGCATCAAGTGTCATACGTGTACCCATCATCTGCGTTCCACCTTCAGGAATATAATGGGTCTCAATTGTAAAAAGTCCATCGTACCCGTCTGCAACGAGTGCTTTCAGCTGAGCGATCACCGATACGTTGCCTGATCCGAGCGGGACACAGCGGGATGTACCGTCTTCTCTCGAGTATGCGTCTTTCAGGTGAACGTGTGCTAACTCATTCTTCATCGTCTCGTAACCAGCAGGGAAAGCTTGACGCCCAGCATAAGCTTCATTGCCCGGATCCCACAGTCCTTTCACCGCAGGTGAATCGACGCCTCTAACAATAGTCGCTACTTCGTCCGCGAATCCTCCATTGCAGGATGGCTCATTCTCAAGCAGTAGCACGATACCTGCATGCTCAGCGATTGCTGCGGCACGCTTCAGGTGAGTCACGATCTCCTCTGTGTACAGCTCCGGCTGTTGCTCCCGCCAGAACGAGAAGATGCGAATCATCTTCGTGTTCAACAACGCAGCAATGGCAATAACGCGTTCCAGCTTGGTGAAGTGAGCTTCCACACTCTCTTCTTGCTGGCCGAACACATCGCCCGATGCAACCGGTCTCATCGGATCGAGTGCACATTTGAACAGCGGAGAAGCGATAGCTGATATAAACAAGCCATGTGCCTCTACTTTCCGGCGAATCTCCCTAACTTGCTCATCATTCAGATTGGATACGTTCACACCATCGACTACACGGACTTCTACATGCTTCAAGCCCTGCTCTTCAATCCAGTCAAGCGCTTCGTCGAAACGAGCGGATACTTCATCTGTCAATACACCTAATTTATCAAGAACCACAATGCCACTCCCCTAATCTTCTTATCTTGTTGACTATAACAAGTTTCAAAAGTGAAATGTTGACTTTTCTTTCGATGCAAGTATAAATATTTTATGTTCATCGCAAGCACGTCCCGGAACCCATCTTACCTCACAGCTGTTTCGCTGAATACCGTCGTTTTTCGACAGACTACACCATACTTGATAGCCGTTTCGCCGGATGTCGTCTCCCCGCTGGTGCCGATAGGTAACCAGACGATCAAGCCGGTAACGTTCTCGCCGCCTTCCAATTCTACACGTCCCTCGCTACAAGCAACGATTCGTGCTGTGCGTCGGGCTCTCTCCCACGCGTTTACTTGCCTGCCGGTCCAGAATTCGAAGCCTCGGCTTCGTGCTTCCTGCACAACCGTACGGAACGCTTGACGCACTTCTTCCTTACGGTAAATGTGATGTTGGTGGAACAAGAAGTGAGCAATCCCGTCCACTTGTCTCGCTGCATCGAGACATGGTTCAATAATGCTTCTGTCCGCCCATGAGCCCAAGTCCATGTCCTGCGTGAAAAATCCGATTTCTAATACGTTGTAAATCCGATTCTGCTCGTCGTTCCAGGCGATAGGGAAATGAGGATGGCACGTTGCATAGGGCATTCCGACATTGCCCCGCTTACTTGGTCCGCGCGTTTGGTCCGTTTCGATTCCGGTCTCTTCACACCAGCGGAATAGTTCGCCCCAGCCTTCGAAGCGAGTATAATGGTTTTTATTCGAGACAGCATGCTCGCTACCGATCGCGCTTTGCAGCCACTTGAACTGGGATAACCATTGTTCCCGGCTCCACGGATGATCGATTGCATTATAATGAAAGCCAAGCTCATGCCCGGCTGCCTTGATTGCCTCATATATAGGTGGACTGTAACCGGGTTCGATCATGCACCATGTCGATTGGATGTTGCATTCCTTCAGAATTGCCAAGGTCGCCAAGCCAGCTTCATCTTCATTACCGTCACTGTCGTGCGAGATCATCGCGACTCCGCCTACTCCATCTGGCCAATGTCCGATGAACGGCAGCGTCAGTCCTTTGTCCAAAGCAGTTCTAAGCAGGTGACCGACCAGCGCTTCCCGCCATAAATCCGCATAAGGATGGGCAAAGTAAGGCTGACCTGTCTCCGTGACAAGACGGTCAAGATCCCAATCCTGTCCTGTCTCGTCGTCTGCCTTCAGCCAACCATCGTCAACAGAACCCGAGCCGTCCTGCGCGGGAATGCCATCCTCGAAGACCGGCTTCAAGCCCTGCTGCAGCCCGACAACCGTATTCAGCATATCCACGGACCATCGATCAATCGTACCAGCGCCAACCTTAAATCGGAGTATCGCATCGGCAGGTCGCACAGCCTCTTGCGGATGACCGCTGATCGTACCTACCCGCTCAGAAAGGAACTCGTTGGCGGTTCCTGTCGACCAAGCTGTCGCCTTGAGGAAACGAAGAGGTCTGCTATCTCCCCACGCTTCCGGAAGTTTGGCGTATCCAGGCTGCAAGGGAGCTAACGCGGTGCATTGCAGCTTCTTGGCGAGCCCGCCCATATTGCCCAAACCTATAAGAGCACCGCCATTCTGGGTGTAGTTCCACAGCAGCTCAGCCGACGTGGCACCTTCCCGGACGAATGCAACGATTACCAAATCGGGATTGCTCGTCGCCAGTTCATCCGCGCCATCCAACCATTCGAACGGGATCCCAGCCTTACCGAGCAACTCCCCTATATACGATTCAAATACATTAATTCCTTGCAATCTGCGCGATTGTGCTTCCTTACGATCAAATATTACAKCTAATTTAGCCATTCTCATGATGGTTAATCTCCTTTATTCATCAATTGTATCGTACCTGTATTGTATCTCACTAGCTATAACTCTGACCAGTTCTTTTTTTAAGTGTAGTTCCGGGGCCCCCACAAAGTAATCGGAAAATACCTCGAAAGTAATACGTCACTTTGTGGGGTTATTTGGTGTCTCTTTTTCTGAGTTTCTATTTCGCCATCATTCGACTATAATTATGTATTGAACCAATTTTATTAGGAATGGAAGAACGTACATGAGACGTGAAAGCGAATTTCGCTACTCCAAATTAGCCAATATTTTACGCGAACAAATATTATCCGGGTATATCAAGCCAGGCGAGTTTCTGTTCTCCGAGAACGAGCTTTGCCGATACTATGGAATTAGCCGAACTTCGGTCCGTAAATCATTGGATCAACTGCAAAAAGAAGGACTGATCGTCAAAAAAGTGGGACAAGGCACAATCGTCTCACCAGATCTCGTTATCCCCGATAGTCCAACGAGAGTGCTGCGCATTATGGCACCTGCTCCATCGCACTATGTGGATCACTGTATGCCGATTCTTATCGAAGCCTTCAAGAGCAAATATCCGAATGTTGAAGTGAAGCTGCTGAGCTTCCCAGCATTTAATTTCAATGAATCGATGAGAACCGCGATGGAGCTCGGGCATGCGCCACATCTAGTGCTTATAACTGACCGTCAATATGATGAACTGATTCAGTTCGCTTCCTTCTCTGATCTTCAGGATCACTTCAAGCATTCACTCGAAGCCATGTACCCCCGACTTGTCGAAGGGTTTCGCCGTGGGAATGAAGTGAAAGCTATACCAGCTACGTTCTCGCCAGTCTACATGGCTTACAACCCGCGTTTGTTCGAGGAACGCGACATCCCGCTCCCGCATCCGGACTGGACACTGTCCGAGTTCGTATCTGCTGCTGAGCAACTTACGGTTGATACGGACCTGGACGGGATTACGAACCAATACGGAATGGTGCTGTCCTCTTCATCTAGTCGATGGCCTGTCATTGCTCTGCAGAACGGCTATCAATTCCAGCCTTCTTCAAGTCGCGAGGCGTTGGTTAAGACATTGTCGTTTCTTCACGATGTGATCTACCGGAAACGGGC